>NZ_JAKKRK010000041.1:0-48846 GCF_025654545.1 Shewanella sp. SM20
ATCGGTCCACCCCAATCAACTGAGTTTTCGGGATGCGGCGAGTTATATCATCTTCAAGTTGACACAACTGCCATCACAAACACCGGGGAATGTCCCGAGAGACGTATTGGATATAGAACGAAATGCACGGCAATTTAAGCTGGATGGTAAACGGGAAAGGGCATATCCACGAGTTCTTAAAATGAGCAAAAACAAGTTTCCGGTTAGACCAAAGAAAAATGCCGTTCACTCTTAAGTGAACGGCATTACGCACTTGTTGCGTCTTTTTTTTGGCTAAAAGTCAAAGTATTGACGTTTTAGACTAGAATCATGATGTAAATGAACTAAAATCAATTCAGTTTGGCATAAACCTCATCTGAGGCTTGCTTCTCGTCTGCTGATAATACAATATTCATCACAAGTAGTGATGGTGGCACAGATTGTTACATTGAATTTGTTAAGCTTTTACAGCAACTAATCATAAATAATTAATGCGAATTAATACATATTAGAGCTTTACGGCCTACTGAATGATGCAAACAGATCAACGAATTTTACTTATCGGCCCTCCATCAGAGCGATTAAATCGCCTGTGTTGCATTTTGGATTTTTTAGGTGAGCAATTTGTACAAATTGAAACCGAAAAATTAAGTGCTAGCCTCCAAGATACCCGTTTTCGAGCTTTAGTTATCCTAACTGATGTTATGGATGCTGATGGGCTTAAAAACATCGCAGGTCAACATCCATGGCAACCTATGCTGTTGCTTGGCAATGTTGACGATCTGCAAGTGTCTAATATTCTTGGACATATAGAAGAACCTTTAACGTATCCTCAGCTCACTGAATTATTACACTTTTGCCAAGTATTCGGTCAAGTTAAACGGCCTCAAGTCCCTACTAGTGCGAATCAAACAAAGTTATTCCGAAGCTTAGTGGGACGCAGTGATGGTATTGCGAATGTGAGGCACTTGATAAATCAAGTAGCAACATCTGAGGCAACCGTGCTTGTTCTGGGTCAATCAGGTACAGGTAAAGAAGTGGTCGCCCGTAATATCCATTATTTGTCTGAGCGCCGTGACGGTCCATTTATCCCTGTTAACTGTGGTGCTATACCGCCTGAGTTATTAGAGAGTGAGCTATTTGGTCATGAAAAGGGGTCATTTACGGGGGCAATCTGTTCTCGTAAAGGCCGTTTTGAATTAGCTGAAGGTGGTACACTATTTCTCGATGAAATAGGAGACATGCCACTACAAATGCAAGTTAAATTACTCCGTGTGCTGCAAGAGCGGGTATTTGAGCGCGTTGGTGGTACTAAGACTATTAATGCTGATGTACGCGTAGTTGCTGCGACACATAGAGATTTAGAAACCATGATCAGCGTTAATGAGTTCCGTGAGGATCTTTATTACCGCCTAAACGTATTCCCGATTGAAATGCCCGCGTTGTGTGATCGCAAGGACGATGTGCCTTTGCTATTACAAGAGTTAGTTAGCCGAGTCTATAACGAAGGCCGTGGTAAGGTGCGTTTTACGCAGCGTGCGATAGAGTCGCTGAAAGAACATGCTTGGTCGGGCAACGTGCGCGAGCTGTCTAATTTAGTCGAACGCCTCACCATTTTATATCCGGGTGGACTGGTTGATGTTAACGATTTACCTGTCAAATATCGCCATATCGATGTGCCCGAATATTGTGTAGAGATGAGTGAAGAGCAACAGGAACGTGATGCTTTAGCTTCTATCTTTAGCGATGAAGAGCCAGTTGAAATCCCTGAAACGCGTTTCCCTAGTGAGCTGCCGCCTGAAGGTGTGAACCTTAAGGATTTGTTAGCAGAACTAGAAATAGACATGATACGTCAGGCGCTAGAGCTACAAGATAATGTCGTAGCTCGCGCTGCTGAAATGCTTGGAATACGCCGTACAACGCTTGTAGAAAAAATGCGTAAGTACGGAATGACAAAAGATTAGTTTTCTATTTTATTGTTATATAAGTTGTTTTAACCTCTAAAGTTCAATTTCCAATTTGGCATAGATACTGCAGTCACCCCGTCATAAGCAATTTTTTGACGGAGTGACTATGTCAGCCAACCCACTAGCGCAAATTGAGTCATTCAAGCACACTAGCAAACAATGGAACCAACTGCGTGAGGCCGCGAATATGTCCAATCGAATGGAGCATATTTTACAGGCTATGCCATCCGGCGTGGTGATTATCAATGGCGACGGTATAGTCACGGATGCAAATCCGGTTGCAGTTGAATTACTTGAGCGCTCCTTGTGTGGTGTTCGCTGGATTGATGTGATCCACAGTGCCTTTGCGCCGCAGGACGATGATGGCCACGAAGTGTCGCTGCGTAATGGCCGCCGCGTTAAATTAGCGATTACGCCATTGACGCCAGAGCCTGGTCAATTAATTGTGCTAACTGATCTGACTGAAACTCGGTTATTACAGAAAAATATCTCCCATTTACAACGTTTATCTGCACTGGGCAAGATGGTAGCAACTTTGGCTCATCAGGTGCGCACGCCTTTATCAGCCGCTTTGTTATACGCTTCAAACCTTGCGAGTCCGAAGTTATCCGATGCCGCTAAAGCTAAATTCCAACAAAAACTTGTTGATAGACTCAATGAACTCGAGCGGCAGGTTAACGACATGCTATTGATGGCGAAAGGCCGTCAGGATGAACTTGGAGATCTAATCTCGTTGGCTGAGGTTATCGACAATGTTTTGGCAAATTGTGAGCCAATAGCGGCAAAGCAAGGCTGTGACTTGTTATTTGATGATGCGTCAAGCAGCTCGATGTTAGCTAATTCCAATGCATTAAGCTCGGCGATTAATAATTTAGTCATGAACAGCATAGAAGCCGGAGCAACTGAAATTCGTATCCAAGCGAAGGAAGAGGGCGAACGGTTATTATTGGACGTCATCGATAATGGTAAAGGCTTAGACGCCACTATGCAGCAGAAGGTATTTGAACCTTTCTTTACGACTAAGTCGCAGGGAACTGGGCTTGGGTTAGCCGTTGTGCAATCTGTGGTGCGCAATCATGGGGGGCAACTGCAACTCAGTTGTGTACCGAATAAAGGCTGTACTGTGTCTTTAGTATTCCCAAGGGCTAAATCCGCGGTGATATTACCTTTGGAGATTACCCATGTCTGAAGCAAAGTTATTGCTCGTTGAGGATGATGCTTCATTACGTGAAGCCTTGTTTGATACCTTAATGCTGGCTCAGTATGAGTGTGTTGATGTTGCCTCCGGTGAAGACGCTATTTTAGCCTTGAAACAACATCAGTTTGATTTAGTTATTAGCGATGTGCAGATGCAAGGTATTGGTGGTTTAGGTTTATTGAACTATCTGCAGCAGCATCATCCTAAGTTGCCAGTGCTGTTGATGACGGCCTACGCGACTATTGGTAGCGCGGTGAACGCTATAAAATTAGGCGCTGTTGATTATTTAGCCAAACCTTTTGCACCAGAAGTGTTACTCAATCAAGTCTCACGCTATTTGCCATTAAAACAAAATGTGGATCAGCCCGTCGTCGCTGATGAGAAAAGTTTAGCATTATTAGCACTTGCTCAACGGGTTGCCGCCTCCGATGCCTCTGTCATGATCTTAGGTCCTAGCGGTTCGGGTAAAGAGGTTTTGGCCCGTTATATTCATCAACACAGTAGCCGTGCTAATCAAGCCTTTGTGGCCATTAACTGTGCCGCGATTCCCGAGAACATGCTCGAAGCTACCCTTTTTGGTTATGAAAAGGGTGCATTTACGGGGGCTTATCAAGCGTGTCCGGGGAAATTTGAGCTGGCTCAAGGTGGCACTTTGCTGCTCGATGAAATCTCTGAGATGGATTTAGGCTTACAAGCTAAGTTGTTGCGGGTTTTGCAAGAGCGTGAAGTTGAGCGTTTAGGTGGCCGTAAAACTATTAAATTGGATGTGCGCGTGCTTGCTACATCCAATCGTGATTTAAAGGCAGTGGTCGCCGCAGGGGGATTTAGGGAAGATCTCTACTATCGAATTAACGTATTTCCTTTAGCTTGGCCTGCGTTAAGTCAACGTCCTGCAGATATTTTACCTCTTGCGCGTCATTTACTGGCTAAACATGCTAAGGCATTGAATGTTGCCGATGTGCCTGAGTTGGATGAGAATGCGCGTCGACGTTTATTGAGTCATCGCTGGCCTGGGAACGTACGTGAACTCGACAATGTGATCCAGCGTGCTTTGATATTAAGAGCTGGTCAATTGATCACTGCCAATGACATTATTATCGATGCGCAGGATGTGATTTTAAGCGGTGAAGATCTAGACCCATTTTCTTCTGAGCCAGACGGTTTAGGTGAAGAGCTCAAAGCTCAAGAACATGTGATTATTTTAGAGACCCTTAATCAATGCCAAGGAAGTCGTAAGTTAGTCGCCGAAAAGCTAGGAATTAGCGCACGAACCCTAAGATACAAGATGGCAAGGATGCGTGATATGGGGATCCAACTGCCAAATTAGCCTATAAATTCAAGTTATCATCACGCAGCCTCCACATTGAGTGTGAGGCTGTATTGATTAAAATACACAACCGTAAAAGTGGCTCATTTCATCCAAAATCCTTAGATATTGACATCTTCTTATCCCGTCAATTTATTATCAATCACGACCATCTGAAAACTTGGCCGTTATTTTGCATTGTCCCGTTATCGGTATTTTGATCGTCAAGAATTCGACGACTGGGAGCTCAGCATGCAAATAGGCGCAAATTCATTCCTGCAGGAAATGCAGAAACTCCAAGGCGAAATAACGCCGTCGTTTGGCGTTCAGCCAAATATCATGCAGCAAGTGAATAACACCAGTGGTGCAGACTTCGGTCAGTTGCTATCGCAAGCCGTCGGCAATGTCAGCGGCTTACAGTCTGCATCGTCAAACCTCGCGACACGTTTAGAGATGGGTGATACTACCGTTTCTTTATCGGACACTGTGATTGCCCGTGAGAAAGCAAGTGTCGCTTTCGAGGCGACAGTGCAAGTGCGTAATAAGCTTGTCGAAGCCTACAAAGAAATAATGAGCATGCCTGTCTAGGCCAGTGAATAACCCAATTAGCAGGTACGAATCGTGAGTACAGAAATGATTGTCGGATCCAATTCCGGTTTAGCTGACCAAGGTGTCCAGCAAGAACATAAGTCAGGAATGATGGGAAATCTTGGCGGTGTCGATATGATGCGCCAAGTAACTATGATTTTAGCCTTAGCGATTTGTTTAGCCTTGGCGGTATTTGTCATGCTGTGGGCGCAGGAGCCAGAGTATCGTCCATTGGGTAAAATGGAAACTCAGGAAATGGTTCAAGTGCTAGATGTACTTGATAAAAATAAAGTTAAGTATCAAATTGACGTGGACGTTATTAAAGTTCCTGAAGATAAATATCAAGAAGTCAAAATGATGTTGAGTCGTGCAGGTATCGACAGTCCTGCAGCCAACCAAGATTTTTTGAATAAAGACAGTGGTTTTGGTGTCAGCCAACGCATGGAACAGGCTCGTCTTAAGCATAGCCAAGAAGAAAACCTCGCCCGTGCGATTGAGCAACTACAAAGTGTCAGCCGTGCCAAAGTCATTCTTGCGTTACCTAAAGAAAACGTCTTCGCCCGCAATGCCTCTAAACCGAGTGCAACTGTGGTGATCAATACCCGTCGCGGTGGCTTAGGCCAAGGTGAAGTCGATGCTATCGTCGATATTGTTGCTTCTGCAGTACAAGGTTTAGAACCATCAAGGGTGACGGTAACTGACTCTAACGGCCGTTTATTGAATTCTGGCAGCCAAGATGGCGCGTCTGCGACGGCTCGCCGTGAACTTGAATTAGTACAGCAAAAAGAAGCTGAATATCGCACTAAGATTGAATCGATTCTGGTGCCAATTTTAGGTCCTGATAATTTTACCTCTCAAGTCGACGTCAGTATGGATTTTACTGCGGTTGAGCAAACATCAAAGCGTTTTAACCCTGATTTACCAGCACTGCGCAGTGAAATGACAGTTGAAAATAACACCACTGGCGGCTCTTCTGGTGGGATCCCAGGCGCGTTATCCAATCAACCGCCAATGGAGTCTAATATTCCAGAAGATGCAACAAAAGCGGCAGAGTCAGCAACGGCTGCAGCAGGTAATTCGCACCGCGAAGCGACCCGTAACTTTGAATTAGATACCACCATTAGCCATACTCGCCAGCAAGTTGGCGCAGTGCGCCGCATTAGTGTGTCAGTCGCGGTGGACTTTAAACCTGGTGCCGCTGGAGAAAATGGTCAAGTAGCCCGTGTTGCCCGTACCGAACAAGAACTGACCAATATTCGTCGTTTGCTTGAAGGCGCGGTTGGTTTTAGTTCACAACGGGGTGATGTGCTGGAAGTGGTAACCGTTCCCTTTATGGATCAATTGGTTGAAGATTTACCCGCACCTGAACTTTGGGAGCAACCTTGGTTTTGGCGTGCGATTAAGCTTGGGATTGGTGCGCTAGTGATTTTGGTGCTGATTCTAGCTGTGGTACGTCCTATGCTGAAACGCTTGATCTATCCTGACAGTGTGAATATGCCTGAGGATGGCAGATTAGGTAATGAATTAGCAGAAATTGAGGACCAATATGCGGCTGATACGCTAGGGATGCTCAATACTCAAGAGGCGGAATACAGTTATGCTGACGATGGCTCAATTCATATCCCTAATCTTCACAAAGATGATGATATGATTAAAGCTATCCGTGCGCTCGTGGCGAATGAGCCTGAGCTCTCTACTCAAGTCGTGAAAAACTGGTTACAAGACAATGGCTGAGAATAAAACGAAAGAAGTGGCTCCTGCGGCCGCACCTGCCTTTAATATCAAAGATATTAGTGGCGTTGAAAAGACCGCTATTTTACTCCTCAGTTTGAGTGAGGCTGATGCTGCATCCATTTTAAAACACTTAGAGCCGAAGCAAGTGCAAAAAGTGGGTATGGCCATGGCGGCAATGGATGAGTTTGGTCAGGAAAAAGTTATCGGGGTACATAAGCTGTTTCTTGATGACATTCAAAAGTATTCTTCAATTGGTTTCAACAGCGAAGAGTTCGTCCGTAAAGCCTTAACCGCTGCGCTGGGTGAAGATAAAGCGGGTAATCTGATTGAACAGATTATCATGGGCAGTGGCGCTAAAGGTTTGGACTCGTTGAAGTGGATGGATGCGCGCCAAGTGGCGACCATTATTCAAAACGAACATCCGCAGATCCAAACCATTGTGCTGTCTTATCTAGAACCCGATCAAGCGGCGGAAATTTTTGGTCAATTCCCTGAGAATACCCGCTTAGACTTGATGATGCGTATTGCCAATCTTGAAGAAGTGCAGCCTGCCGCACTGCAAGAGTTGAATGACATCATGGAGAAACAGTTTGCCGGTCAAGGTGGCGCCCAAGCTGCGAAAATGGGGGGCTTAAAAGCGGCCGCCAACATAATGAACTACTTAGACACGGGTATCGAAAGCCAGTTGATGGAAACCATGCGCGAGTCTGATGAAGAAATGGCGCAGCAAATCCAAGATTTGATGTTTGTATTTGAAAACTTAATCGATGTCGATGACCGCGGTATCCAAGCCCTGTTGCGTGAAGTGCAGCAAGATGTACTGATGAAGGCGCTTAAAGGCACAGATGATCAGCTGAAAGAAAAAATATTGGGTAACATGTCAAAACGTGCCGCTGAATTATTGCGTGATGATCTTGAAGCTATGGGCCCAATCCGTATCAGTGAAGTGGAAGTCGCCCAAAAAGAAATCCTGTCTATTGCTCGTCGCTTAAGTGACAGCGGCGAAATCATGTTAGGCGGCGGTGGTGGCGATGAGTTCCTCTAATCCGAGCGACAATAAATTGTTGAATAAGGTCTTGAGCGAAGGAGATGTCGAATTTAGTCACTGGGCACTGCCAGATGTGACTGAAGCCGATGATGATTCTATCTCAAATCTGTTCGGCCATTCGAATCATCAAGCCGCTAAGTCGACTACAGTGGAAAGTGTTTCTCCACCGACTATGGCTGAGATTGAAGACATTCGCGCCCAAGCCGAAGAAGAAGGCTTTAGCGAGGGTAAGCAGCAAGGGTATGAGCAAGGGCTAGAAAAAGGGCGTTTAGAAGGGTTAGAGCAGGGCCATACTGAAGGGCTCGCCCAAGGGCATGAGCAAGGATTAGAAACCGGTTTAGCCCAAGCAAAAATATTGCTCTCGCGTTTTGAAACCTTATTAGCCCAATTTGAAAAACCATTGCAATTGCTCGATGGCGATATTGAACTTTCGCTACTAAACCTGAGTATGACATTAGCGAAATCTGTCATTGGCCACGAATTAAAAACTCATCCTGAACAAGTGCTTTCGGCATTGCGCTTAGGTATAGAATCGCTGCCGATAAAAGAACAAACGGTCACAATCCGCTTGCATCCTGACGATGTTATTTTAGTCGAACAACTTTATTCCAGCGCTCAATTGACCCGCAGTAAGTGGGAACTTGAAGTTGACCCTTCCTTAAGCCCTGGTGACTGTATTCTCAGTAGTCATCGTTCTTTAGTCGATTTGACCCTCGGATCGCGTATCGATGCTGTGTTTGAGTCCTTACGGAACCAACATGCTCACTTAAGTGATAAGCAGCGTCAACTGCAAGAGGCGATAGAGGTTGAAGATACCGCAAAATACGTTGCGGCTTCTGAGGCTGTGGGATCAGAGCTTGATGATCAGGTTGTCGATACGGTTTCTCAACATGCTGAGGATATACAATCTGCCTCAAACACAGGTGAGCAATTAGAGGCAAAATCAGATGCAAAATCGCCAACATCAACTGCTGAATAGGCTTAATCATCATCAGGGTAAGGTGCCGCCATTTCGCGCAGTGGCCAGTGGTCAACTGGTGCGTGTTGTCGGCTTAACCTTAGAAGCAAGCGGTTGCCGTGCGCCTGTGGGCAGTTTATGTTCGATCGAAACCATGGCGGGCGAGTTAATCGCCGAGGTGGTCGGGTTTGATGGCGAACTATTATATTTAATGCCCATTGAAGAATTACGTGGTGTATTGCCCGGTGCGCGGGTTGTGCCTTTGGGGGAACAAACTGGACTCAATGTTGGTTTATCCCTGCTAGGACGCGTACTCGATGGTAACGGCGTGCCTTTAGATGGTTTAGGCGCGTTGCAAACCGACCAACAAGCGCCAAGACATAGCGCTGCCATTAATCCTCTATCTCGCCGTGCCATTACTGAACCGCTGGACGTTGGTGTTCGCGCTATCAACGCTATGCTGACTGTGGGCAAAGGCCAACGTATGGGCTTGTTTGCGGGCTCAGGTGTAGGTAAGAGTGTGCTCTTAGGTATGATGACTCGCGGTACTACCGCCGACATTATTGTGGTTGGGCTAGTGGGTGAGCGTGGCCGGGAAGTGAAAGAGTTTATTGAGGAAATTCTTGGTGAGAAAGGTCGAGCGCGTTCAGTCGTTGTTGCTGCGCCTGCGGATACATCGCCTCTGATGCGTCTTCGCGCCTGTGAAACCTCGACTCGTATTGCCGAATACTTCCGCGATTTAGGCTATAACGTTTTATTGCTTATGGACAGTTTAACGCGCTACGCCCAAGCGCAGCGGGAAATTGCTTTGGCTGTGGGTGAACCGCCTGCGACTAAAGGTTATCCGCCTTCTGTGTTTGCAAAATTGCCACGTTTAGTTGAGCGCGCCGGAAACGGTGGCCCTGGACAAGGTTCAATTACGGCATTTTATACTGTGTTGACGGAAGGGGACGATCAACAGGATCCCATTGCCGATGCTTCGCGGGCGATCCTCGATGGTCACATTGTCTTGTCACGTTCGCTTGCGGATTCGGGGCACTATCCTGCAATTGATATTGAAGCTTCTATTAGCCGAGTCGCGCCTATGGTGATCTCCAATGAACATTTGGAAGCGATGCGCCGCGTGAAACAAACCTATTCTTTGTATCAGCAAAATAGAGATTTGATTTCTATTGGGGCCTATGCCCAAGGAAGCGATCCGCGCATTGATAATGCGATACGACTGCAGCCAGCAATGAATGCTTTTTTGCGACAAACCATGCGTGATGCATTTAGCTTTGCCGATAGCCAAGTCATGCTTGGGCAACTTGCTGCACAGTGCAAATAATGGCGTCATCGAATTAATTGAGGTCTAGTATGGCTAACGCCGATCCCTTGTTGTTAGTGTTAAAGCTTGCCAATGATGCCGAAGAACAAGCGGCTTTATTGTTAAAATCTGCGCAGTTAGAGTGTCAAAAACGGTTGAATCAACTCAGTGCTCTAAATAACTATCGCTTAGAATACATGAAGCAAATGCAATCCCAGCAAGGTCAAGCCATTAGTGCTAGTCACTATCACCAGTTTCACCGTTTTATTCGTCAGATTGATGACGCAATTATCCAGCAAAATCGCGTCGTAGCCGATGGTGAAAAGCAAAAAGAATATCGACAACAACATTGGTTGGAAAAGCAAAAAAAACGTAAGGCAGTAGAATTACTCTTAGCCAGTAAAGAGAAGAAGCGTCAAGTGGTTGAACAAAAAAGGGAGCAAAAAATGACCGATGAATTTGCTTCCCAGCAATTTTATCGCCGTCATCAACGTTAGTGAAATGATAGGCATCTTTACTGCTCGCGAGCCGGATAGGCTCTTTAGTTTTTTGTATTGATGGCATAAGCATCAATTTGACACCTCCCAGAGTTAATTCTTTTCGATATGCTGTCGTAAAACCTGATGTTTTGGCATCTTATTTGCTTTGATTTAGTCCATGACCCTGCAACCGCAGTGTTTAATTGACGTTTCTACCTAGCCATTTTCTTTTTTGCTGGGTGATGTTTGGGAGCACTTATGCAACAAATGACCAATATCCTGTTAAGTAAAACAGGCAACTCTGCGGCCAATTCCGCTAAGACATCTTCCCAAGAGTCTAATAATGAAGACTTTTCATCTACACTTGCGTCAGTCACCGCTAGCTCATTTTCTATTTCTGCGTCTAAAAAAACCATTGCTAACACTGATGATACTGTGCAGGTTACCTCTGCTGATAAAGTAAAAGATGACGATATATCAACTGATGACGCCGACGTAAATCTCATTTTTGCCCAAATTAGCATGGCAAATGATATGAAGAAAACGGCATCTGATGGAGATAGTTTGCCGCTAGCATTTTTAAATGCTGAAGAAGATATAACTGGTGAAGAAAATATTGATACTTCATCAGCGTTATTAACCGGCTCAGCATTGGCATCTACTGTTTCTGATAATTCAACATTGGCATCTACTATTTCTGCTGATTTAGCATTGGCCTCTACTGTTTCTGCCGATTCAGCATTGGCCTCTACTATTTCTGCTGATTCAGCATTGGCACCTACTGTTTCTGATAATTCAACATTGGCACCTACTATTTCTGCTGATTCAGCATTGGCACCTACTGTTTCTGATAATTCAACATTGGCACCTACTATTTCTGCTGATTTAGCATTGGCATCTACTGTTTCTACTGTTTCTACTGTTTCTACTGTTTCTACTGTTTTTGCTGAGATTGAACTGGCATCAGATATAGATGAAGCTGGTTTTTCTGCTGAATTACAAAAGTTAGTTTCTACTAGCCCAGATATGGCAGCAATTTCATTCGCAGATGACGTGAAACCATCTTCTTTGACTGATAAGTCACTCGTAAATATTCTTCCCATAGACCCAAATATACTTGAAGCGTCAGCGGATAGTGATGCTGTGATTGATCCAAATTTGACCGATGACGCTTCAGAATTACCTTTAGAAGACACTGAGCTTGTCTCTGCCACTGAAGTCGGGGTGAGTATAGATGAGTCTTTAGTTGAGAATGAGGTCACACTTAATGCTGTGATTAATCAAGCGGGCTTAGCGAACAGTGCAACGATAAAGTCGGCAACCAACACTGCGGCAAAAGCAACGACTAGCAGCTCGACAGTGAATAGTCCCAATACGGGTAATATCGCTACCTCGGGAAATACTTTCGACCTGAATACCTTAGGCTCTTCAATTTCATCTGAACCATTAGGTACAACATCTGTAACAGAAAGTGATCTTGATGGGAGTCCCAATTCCGATTTGGCTGCTAACCTATTACTGAAAGATGCTAAATTAACGGTTGCGATGGATATTCCCAGAGACGAAAGTTTTATGGATGATAGTAATACTTTCTCAGAACTTAAGTCGACATCATCCATACAGACACTCTCGATGTCACAATTAAATCGCCAAGAAACCATGCAAGTTCAGCTGTCATTGCGTCAAGGAGTAGAACAGCAAAACCAAATGCAGGAGATGATCCAACGATTTTCACCTGTGATGAAGCAGCAATTGATTACTATGGTGAGTCAAGGCATCCAACATGCGGAAATCCGGCTCGATCCACCTGAACTTGGGCATATGTTGGTAAAGATCCAAGTGCATGGCGACCAAACCCAAGTACAGTTTCATGTTACTCAGCCGCAAACGCGCGATCTGGTTGAACAAGCTATGCCAAGATTACGTGAGTTATTGCAAGAGCAAGGGATGCAGTTGGCTGACAGCCATGTTTCTCAAGGCGATCAAGGTGAGCGTCGGGAAGGTAGTTTCGGTGATGGCGGCAGTTCAAATGCGGCTGATATGGATGAAATCTCGGCAGAAGAGTTACATTTAGGTTTAAATCAAGCGATTAGTGTAACTTCAGGTATAGATTATTACGCTTAAGCAGGTAACCTATAGCAATGACTGACATAATTACGTTTCAAATAAAACTGTAATGAGTTTCCGCCTAAATTAAAGAGAATAGTGATGGCTAAGGAAGAATCGTTAGAACTTGAAAGTACTGAAGGGCCTAAGAGTAAGAAGAAACTATTTATTTTTGCTGGTCTAGGCGTTTTAGTCGCGCTGTTAATCGGTGGCGGCGTCTGGTTCTTTATAGGAAGCGGTACCGAAGAGGTTCCCGCCGTAGCTGCCGATGGTGCAGTTCAGGCTGAAGTTCCAGCATCAGGAGCAGTGGCTACCGCATCATACGTGCCTATGCCGCGTCCTTTCTTATTCAACTTACCTGGGCCTGATAGGGCTCGTTTAGTTGAGATTAAAGTGCAGCTTATGGTGCGTGGTACCGATGATGATGTGCTAACACAAAAACATATTCCGCTGATTGAAGATGCGCTTTTAACGACCTTTAGTGGTGCAGATGTACAAAAGCTCAGCACGCAAGCGGGGAAAGATGAGTTACGGCAGTTAGCACTTTTGAGTGTGCAAAATACTCTACAGTCAGTAACTGGGCGTAAGGTTGTCGAGAAAGTACTATTTACCGGTTTTGTAATGCAATAATCCTTTAACTTCAGCACCAAAAGAGGCGAAGGCAATATAGTGAGTGATTTATTAAGCCAAGACGAAATTGATGCGCTATTGCACGGGGTTGATGACGTCGATGATGACGAAATTGACGCTGTTGGAGAAGATGCCCGTTCCTACGATTTCTCTTCCCAAGATCGAATAGTTCGTGGGCGTATGCCGACGCTGGAAATCGTGAATGAGCGTTTTGCGCGCCATTTGCGCATCAGCATGTTTAATATGATGCGCCGAGCGGCCGAAGTGTCGATCAACGGTGTACAGATGCTCAAGTTTGGTGAGTACGTACATACGCTTTTTGTTCCTACTAGCTTGAATATGGTGCGTTTTAGCCCACTCAAAGGCACTGCATTGATCACCATGGAAGCGCGACTGGTATTTATCCTAGTGGATAACTTCTTTGGTGGCGATGGGCGTTTCCATGCCAAGATTGAAGGGCGAGAATTTACGCCGACAGAAAGACGAATCGTACAGTTACTGCTTAAGATTATATTTGAAGATTATAAAGATGCTTGGGCGCCCGTAATGGATGTTGAGTTTGATTATTTGGACTCTGAAGTCAATCCCGCCATGGCGAACATTGTTAGTCCTACCGAAGTTGTGGTGATTAATTCATTCCATATTGAAGTCGATGGAGGCGGTGGTGATTTTCATATCACTATGCCTTACTCCATGATTGAACCTATCCGAGAGTTACTCGATGCGGGTGTGCAAAGTGACAAGCAAGATACTGATATGCGTTGGTCACAGGCATTACACGATGAAATCATGGATGTGAAGGTCGGGTTCGATGCCAATATTGTTGAACATGAATTAACGCTCAAAGAGGTCATGAATTTTAAAGCGGGCGATATTATTCCGATTGAGTTACCCGAGTTTATCATGATGAAAATCGAGGATTTACCGACATATCGTTGTAAAATGGGCCGTTCTAGAGATAACCTAGCGCTTAAAATATGTGAGAAAATCCCTCGGCCTGAGACAGTTAAATCTGAGCTGCAATTGGTGACGCGTAAGGGTAAATCTCGTGATATATCAGAATTATAAGGTGAAGTAAGATGAGCACAGACGATACGGATGATTGGGCAGCAGCAATGGCAGAACAAGCGTTAGAAGAAGCCAACGCAATTGAACTCGATGAGCTGGTTGATGATTCAAGACCTATTTCTAAGGCTGAAGCGGCTAAGTTAGATACAATTTTAGATATTCCTGTCACCATTTCGATGGAAGTGGGCCGTAGCTATATTAGTATCCGAAACTTATTACAACTTAACCAAGGTTCTGTGGTTGAGTTAGATAGAGTCGCAGGTGAACCGTTAGATGTGATGGTCAATGGCACGCTTATCGCTCACGGTGAAGTGGTGGTGGTAAACGATAAATTCGGTATTCGCTTAACGGATGTGATCAGTCAAACTGAGCGAATTAAAAAGCTTAAATAATTCGAGATGTAAAAGTCGTTGGAACTTTAAATGAGCACATCGGTAATACAGAGTTTAGTGGTAGCGGTTCAAGCGAGCGCCGATAGCCTCGGTGGGGAAGGCGCAGAGAATATTGCTTCAATAGCACCTGCTGCTACAAAAATGGCAGAACCTTCTCAAGTTGCGACCTTAGCAAGTATGTTAGGTGGCTTGATTCTGGTTTTATTATTAATTTTCGCGTTAGCTTATTTACTGAGAAGGTTTAATTTAGTCCCCACGACCAATAGCGTACTAAAGACCATTGCTGTGACTTCCCTCGGTCAAAAAGAGCGTTTAGTCTTGGTTCAGGTGGGCGAACAGCAATATTTGCTTGGGGTTAGCTCGCAGCAGGTGAGTTTGATTGATAAGTTAGCTGAACCTATCCATCTAGAAGCTGATTCGTTTGCGAGTCGATTACGTCAGGCGAAATTAAAACAATGACAATACGTATTCTCGCGTTAGTTGGGTTAGTTATGCTGCTATTGATGCCGTCAGCATGGGCCGCAGATGGCGTCTTACCTGCTGTAACAGTAACAACGGCGCCAGACGGCTCAACGGAATATTCGGTCACAATGCAGATTTTACTGCTGATGACATCGCTGAGTTTTTTACCTGCGATGCTCATCATGTTGACCTCTTTCACGCGGATTATCATTGTCCTGTCGATATTACGCCAAGCCATTGGATTACAACAGACTCCATCTAATCAAGTCTTAATTGGCATGAGTTTGTTCATGACTTTTTTTATCATGGCACCGGTATTCGACCGGATTTATGATGAAGGGGTGAAGCCTTATATCGATGAGCAATTAACCTTGCAGCAAGCGTTTGATAAAGGGAAAGAGCCACTGAGAGGCTTTATGTTGGGACAAGTAAGAACGACGGATTTAAAGACCTTTATTGAGATTTCTGGCTATAAGGATATTAAGTCTCCAGAAGAAGCACCTATGAGTGTGTTAGTGCCCGCTTTCATTACCAGTGAGTTAAAAACCGCATTTCAGATTGGCTTTATGCTATTTGTGCCTTTTTTAGTACTCGATTTAGTGGTGGCGAGTATCTTGATGGCTATGGGTATGATGATGTTATCCCCCATGATAGTGTCGCTGCCGTTTAAGATCATGTTGTTTGTGCTCGTAGATGGTTGGAGCTTAGTCCTCGGGACATTAGCGAATAGTTTCGGATAGCCAAGGGAGAGTAAACACATGAGTCCTGAGGCGCTAATTGATATTTTTCGTGAAGCTCTCGCTGTTATCGTCATGATGGTGTCTGCTATTGTGTTGCCTGGGCTGGGAATTGGGTTAATTGTTGCTGTGTTTCAAGCGGCGACTTCTATTAACGAGCAGACCTTAAGTTTCCTTCCGCGTTTGTTAGTGACACTTTTTGGCCTAATGTTTATGGGACATTGGTTAGTTGAAACCCTGATGGACTTTTTCATCGAGATGGTGAATCGCATTCCTCAAGCGATAGGCTAACGCGATGGAGCTGCTGCTCGATACCTTAATGCAAACCATTGCTGCTTATATTTGGCCATTGTTTCGCGTCGCGAGCATGTTGATGGTCATGGTGGTATTTGGGGCGGCAACGACACCAACACGAGTTCGCTTATTATTGGCGATGGCAATTACCTTTGCGATAGCACCCGTTCTTCCTCCAACTCAAAATGTGGATTTATTTTCGTTAAGCGCAGTATTCATCACGGCGCAGCAAATTATTATCGGTGTTGCCATGGGGTTTGTGACTCAAATGGTGATGCAAGTCTTTGTGCTCACTGGACAGATCATTGGTATGCAGACCAGTTTAGGCTTTGCCTCTATGGTTGACCCTGGTTCTGGCCAACAAACACCCGTTATTAGTAACTTTTTTCTTTTATTGGCGACATTGATTTTCTTAGCTGTAGACGGCCATCTTTTGATGATCCGTATGCTAGTGGCAAGCTTTGAAACTTTGCCGATTTCTAATCAAGGCTTAACACTGACAAGTTATCGATCGCTGGCTGATTGGGGATCGTATATGTTTGGTGCGGCACTCACTATGTCGATATCTGCGATTATCGCCTTATTATTAGTCAACTTGTCCTTCGGGGTCATGACCCGCGCCGCGCCGCAATTAAATATTTTCTCTATTGGTTTTCCGATCACTATGATTGGTGGACTGTTTATTCTGTGGTTAACCCTAACACCGGTAATGGCACACTTCGATGAAGTATGGTCGACGGCTCAATTGCTGCTTTGCGATATGTTAGCGCTCCAATGTAACGCTGATGGTCTGATATGATGGGATTAGGAGAGGCCCATGGCTGAAGAATCAAGTGGTGAACGTACAGAGGAACCCACGGGGAGGCGTCTAGAACAGGCGCGGGAAAAAGGACAGATTGCACGTTCGAAAGAACTCGGAACTGCAGCGGTATTGATTTCGGCGGCATGTGGGTTTTATATGCTAGGCCCAAGTTTGGCAATTAGCTTAACTCGGGTGTTTGAAATTGTATTTACCATGGATAGGGCGCAAATTTTTGATACTAATGAAATGTTCAACGTGTGGGGTGTTGTTGCGAGTGAAATAGCCTGGCCCATGGCTAAAATTATGCTATTGATTGTGGTGGTTGCGTTTATCGGTAACGTCTCTCTTGGTGGGATCAATTTTTCGACCCAAGCTATGATGCCAAAAGCCAGTAAAATGAGTCCCCTTGCTGGTTTTAAACGTATGTTTGGCGTACAGGCTCTGGTTGAACTCACCAAAGGCATTGCAAAATTTTCTGTAGTAGCCTTTTCTGCTTATTTTTTATTAAGCTTCTATTTCAATGACATCATGTTGCTGTCTAGCGACCATCTTCCTGGTAATGTTTACCATGCATTAGATTTGTTGGTTTGGATGTTTATCCTGTTATGTTCCTCGATTTTGTTTATTGTCGTCATAGATGTGCCGTTCCAAATTTGGAATCACAACAAGCAACTTAAGATGACCAAACAAGAAGTAAAAGATGAATATAAAGACACTGAGGGTAAACCTGAGGTGAAAGGGCATATACGGCAGATGCAACGTGAACTAGCACAAAGGCGTATGATGGCTGAAGTGCCAAATGCCGATGTGATTGTCGTTAACCCTGAGCATTTTGCCGTTGCGATTAAATACGATGTGCAGCGCTCTGCGGCTCCCTTTGTGATAGCGAAAGGTGTTGATGATGTGGCCTTTAAAATACGTGAGATTGCCCGCGCGCACAATATTGCGATTGTCTCGGCCCCACCACTTGCAAGGGCTATTTACCATACGACTAAGTTAGATCAGCAGATCCCTGAAGGTTTGTTTACTGCTGTCGCACAGATTTTGGCTTATGTATTCCAGCTGCGCCAATATCAAAAAGGACGCGGCCGTAAACCTATTCCTGTCCCACTCAATCAACCTATACCAGATGAATTGAAATATTGAACCACTAGTCTCAGATGGTAGTCATTGGCAAAGCTGATGATGTCGAGTTCATTTGTTTTTTATGGCTAATTTTATGTATATCAATCAGTCACAGTACATATCTTTCCTTCATTAATGGCTTTAATCTTGTTGGCGCGTTTTTTGCTTCATGCTATTACACGTCAAAGTTTAGGTTATAGCGAATGGATGTTAAAGCGACTCTTGGTCAAGTAAAACAAATTAGGCTCAGCACTTTTAAAGGCATTGGCACGCCGGTGGTTGTGCTTGCTGCATTGGCCATGATTGTTTTACCTATCCCTCCATTTCTATTAGACATACTCTTTTCATTCAACATTGCGTTAGCTCTCATCGTATTGCTGGTGGCTATTTATACCGATAGACCCTTAGATTTTGCTGCCTTCCCAACTGTGTTACTGGTGGCGACGTTATTACGCCTTGCGCTCAACGTTGCCTCTACTCGTGTGGTTTTACTTGAGGGTCATAATGGCGGTGATGCCGCGGGTAAGGTGATTGAAGCCTTCGGTTCTGTGGTGATCGGTGGTAACTATGCCGTTGGTCTAGTGGTATTTATCATTTTGATTATCATCAACTTTGCGGTGGTGACTAAAGGTGCAGGTCGTATCGCAGAAGTCAGTGCCCGCTTTACCTTGGATGCTATGCCTGGTAAGCAAATGGCAATCGATGCTGACTTAAATGCTGGAACCTTAAATCAAGACCAAGCGAGAATACGCCGTGCCGAAGTGACCCGTGAAGCCGATTTCTATGGTGCGATGGACGGTGCGTCCAAATTCGTTAAAGGGGATGCGATTGCCGGTATCATGATCTTAGTGATCAACATCGTAGGTGGTTTCATCATAGGGATTGTGCAGCATGGCTTAAGTTTCTCTGAAGCGGTTGAAATTTATACCTTACTGACTATCGGTGATGGTTTAGTGGCGCAGATCCCTGGTCTATTATTGTCAATCGCCGCAGCCTTGATGGTGACTCGTCAAAACGAGTCAGGTGATATGGGCCAAATGATGATGAGTCAGATGTTTGACAGTCATAAGTCATTGGGTATCGCCGCCGGAGTCCTGTTTGTAATGGGTATTGTTCCTGGTATGCCGCACATGGCGTTTTTAAGCTTTGCCTTTATGACTGCTGGTGCAGCTTATTTTGTTTATAAACGAAATGAAAACAAACGTCTTAAAGCGCTAGAACAAGTGAAATCGGGTCCAATAGAAAGACAAGATAAAGAGCCTAAAGAGCTAGGTTGGGACGATGTACATCATGTTGATACTATTGGTCTTGAGGTTGGATATCGTTTGATCCCTCTGGTTGACAAGGGCCAAGGTGGCGAGTTACTAAGCCGCATTAAAGGCGTGCGTAAAAAGTTGTCTCAGGAACTAGGCTTCTTAGTGCCCGCGGTGCATATTCGCGATAACTTAGATTTATCGCCTAATGCGTATCGCATTTCATTAATGGGCGTCGTCGTCGGAGAGGCAGATATTCGTCATGATTGCGAATTGGCGATCAACCCTGGTCAAGTCTATGGCAAACTCGATGGTATCGAAACGCGCGATCCCGCTTTTGGCCTAGAAGCGGTATGGATCGCTCCTGAGTTACGTGAGCACGCACAAACATTAGGTTATACCGTCGTCGATGCCGCCACTGTTGTTGCAACTCATATTAGTCAATTACTCACAAATAATGCCGCTAAGTTGTTAGGCTACGAAGAAGTGCAACAACTGATGGATATGCTTGCGAAACACTCACCTAAGCTGGTTGATGGCTTTATTCCAGATATCATGCCACTAGGACATGTCGTAAAAGTGATGCAGAACCTATTAAATGAAGGGGTTTCAGTTAGAGACTTGCGTACTATAGTGCAAACTTTGTTAGAATATGGCACTAAGAGCAATGACACTGAAGTCTTGACTGCCGCTGTACGTATCGCTTTGAAACGTATGATAGTTCAGGAAATCTCTGGCCCAGAGCTCGAAATCCCCGTCATTACTTTGGCGCCAGAGTTGGAACAGATGTTGCATCAGTCAATGCAAGCAACCGGTGGTGATGGTCCTAATATTGAACCCGGTCTTGCAGAACGCATGCAGCAGTCCCTTGCCGATGCGGCTCAGAAGCAAGAAATGGTCGGACAACCCGCCATATTGTTGACGTCAGGTATGTTACGCGCGACGCTGTCACGCTTTGTTAAACATACTATTCCTAATCTCAGAGTCATTTCATATCAAGAAATACCTGATGAGAAGCAAATACGTATCGTATCTGCAGTCGGCCAGTAGAGGACGCATAAGTGAAGATTAAACGATTTTTTGCCAAAGACATGCGCGCCGCACTGGCCCAAGTGAAAGAAACACTCGGCTCAGATGCCGTCATTATGTCAAATAAAAAAGTGAACGGTGGCATCGAAATTGTCGCTGCCGTTGACTATGACGAACCTAAAGCGAAAACTGCAGCCACTGCGCCAGCACCGACCTTTATGGACGTGAGCGACGATCTCGTGTCCCTGGGTGCTAAGCAGCCAGTTCGTGTAGAAACTCGCGCTAAGCCAGCCGCACCTGCAGACTCATTACAAGCCTTACTTGAGAAGCAGCAAAGCCGTTTGAATCAACAAATGTCACATCAGCAAGTTGATGCCGAGTTACCAGCATGGGCTAAGGGCTTACAAGCCCCTACTGCTGTGAAACCAGAACGTCGTGAAGCACCTTCCTCGTTTGATAAAAAACCACAAACATCACAGAAACAAAGTGCTGATATTGAGGCTATGCGTGATGAATTAGCATCACTGCGTAATTTACTTACACATCAAGTATCCTCCTTGATGACGGAACATAAAAAACGCATCGATCCCGTTGGTGCTATGCTCGAAGCCAAATTGCTTGAGGCTGAATTCTCCCCTGTGGTTGCGAATAAATTAGCCGCGCTGAGCCAGCATTATACGCCGGCTGAATTAGTCAGAGCATTACCACAAAGTCTTGCGAATATGCTTGATAATCAGGGCGATGACATTGTTAAGCAGGGCGGAGTGGTTGCATTAGTTGGTCCTACTGGGGTTGGTAAAACAACGTCATTAGCTAAACTTGCTGCCCGTTTTGCGGCACATCATGGTGCTGAACATGTTGCTTTAATTACCACAGATCATTATCGCATTGGAGCCTATGAGCAATTAGCAACTTATGGCAAAATAATGGGCTGCCCAGTAAAGCAAGCTCATGATCTAAATGAATTAGAGCAAATTCTCTATCAGTTTAGGAATCGCAAGCTAGTATTGATAGATACGGCTGGCATGGGACAGCGAGATATGCGCCTTTACCAGCAACTTGATAATTTAACTGCAAATAGCAGGATACCTATCCGCAGTTATCTGGTACTGTCTGCGACAGGGCAGCGCCGTGTGCTGCAAGATGCAGTCAATCATTTTAAACGCATTCCCCTATCTGGTGTCGTTCTCACAAAACTCGATGAATCTGTGTCGTTAGCAGGGGCATTAAGTGTGTTGATCCAAAACGGATTACCATTAAGTTATATTACTGATGGACAAAGAGTTCCTGAAGATATGAAAGTTGCGGATACCCTAGATTTAGCCCAGCAGGCACTCGCAGCGTTAGATAGTACAGAACAACAATCATTACAAGACACAGCGTGGTCAGATAATATGGCCTGTGCATTTGAGTAGATTTATGACCCTGGATCAAGCAAGTGGTTTACGTATGATGAATCAACCCTATAACGAAAAAGTGAAAGTAATCGCGGTCACTGGTGGTAAAGGAGGCGTGGGTAAAACCAGCGTTTCTATTAATACTGCTGTGGCATTAGCCGAAAAAGGCAAGCGTGTCTTGGTACTTGACGCTGACCTTGGCTTAGCAAACGTCGACGTCATGCTGGGTATTCGTGCCGAGCGTAACCTCTCTCATGTTCTCTCTGGTGATGCAGAGCTTGACGATATTATCGTGCGTGGTCCTAAGGGGATAGGCATAGTACCTGCCACCTCAGGAACACAGGGGATGGTGGAATTAAGCCCTGCGCAACATGCTGGATTAATCCGTGCATTTAGTGAGATGCGGACTCAGTTTGATATTCTAGTCGTAGATACTGCTGCTGGGATCTCAGATATGGTGCTCAGTTTCTCACGTGCTTCGCAGGATGTGCTAGTCGTTGTTTGTGATGAACCCACTTCGATTACCGATGCCTACGCCCTGATTAAAATTCTCAGCCGTGAGCATGGCGTGTTCCGTTTTAAAATAGTTGCCAATATGGTGCGTAGTTTACGCGAAGGTATGGAATTATTTGCTAAACTCAGTAAAGTGACCGACAGATTTTTAGATGTTGCACTTGAATTAGTCGCTACGATTCCATTTGACGAAAACTTACGTAAATCTGTTCGTAAACAAAAATTGGTGGTTGAAGCTTATCCTAAATCACCAGCGGCAATTGCGTATCAAGGATTGGCAAATAAAATTTTGAGTTGGCCTGTGCCGCAGCAACCTGGTGGGCATTTGGAGTTTTTCGTTGAGCGTTTAGTACAACGACCAGATTTTCAAGAGGAAAAAACGAGTGAATAAAGCCGCTGCGTATACTTGTTTAGACAATAAATCGTCGATCGTTGAACAGTATGCTCCGTTGGTTAAAAGAATTGCGCATCATTTACTCGCCAGACTACCTGCATCTGTGCAGTTAGATGATTTACTCCAAGCTGGGATGATGGGGTTACTAGAAGCATCATCCAAGTTTGATGGTGGCAAGGGTGCGAAATTTGAAACCTTCGCCGGCATACGCATACGTGGAGCCATGTTAGATGAAATTCGTCGTGGCGACTGGGTCCCTCGTTCCGTTCATCGAAATAATCGTAAGGTTGCACACGCTATTGATGAGTTAGAGCAAGAACTGGGCCGTGATGCACGCGACACAGAAATTGCAGAAAAACTTGATATGACGCTCGATGAGTACCATCATATTCTTAACGATGTTTCTGTCGGAAAAATCATAGGGATAGAAGATTTAGGCGTATCTCAGGATATACTTACAGTGAGTGATCGGTCCGATGATGATTCATTTGAAGCATTAGCTGAGAACCAATTTCATTCTGCTCTGGTTGAGGCAATTAAATTATTGCCTGAAAGAGATGCATTAGTGTTATCCCTGTACTACGATGAAGCATTGAATTTAAAAGAGATTGGCGCCATTCTTGAAGTCAGTGAATCGCGGGTTAGCCAGATATTAAGTCAGGCAATGTTGCGATTGAAAGCTAAACTCAAGCACTGGACATAAGTATAATTATTAATCGAGCACAGAATGTCAGCTCACCGGAGGAAACCTTGGACAAGAATATGAAGATTCTCATTGTTGACGATTTTTCGACAATGAGGCGTATCATCAAGAACTTGTTGCGAGACTTGGGGTTTAATAACACCCAAGAAGCAGACGATGGCTCAACAGCCCTGCCGATGTTGCAAAAGGGGGATTTTGATTTTGTTGTTACAGATTGGAATATGCCTGGTATGCAAGGAATCGATCTGTTAAAAGCAATTCGCGCTGATGATTCGCTAAAGCATTTACCCGTATTAATGGTAACTGCTGAAGCAAAACGTGAACAGATTATTGCTGCCGCTCAAGCGGGAGTGAATGGTTATGTGGTTAAGCCTTTTACCGCTGCAACGCTGAAAGAGAAGTTAGATAAAATATTCGAACGACTCGCTTGAGCAAGGATGAGCTATGAAGTCACAAACATCAGGGCTCATCACGCTCGAGCAAGCTCAGCATTTAGTTGAATTATTAAGTGCAAGTGAGCAAAGTCAGGCAGATGATTTATTTCGGGAGCTTGCTGCTCCACTGCAACGAGAATTATTCGAAGAAGTAGGTAAATTAACTCGGCAACTTCATAGTGCGCTGATGGATTTTCAAGTTGATAATCGTCTTTCTGAATTAGCCAATACAGAAATTCCCGATGCCAAGCAACGTTTAAATTACGTTATTGACATGACTGAACAAGCGGCAAATAAAACCATGGATGCGGTTGAAGAATGTTTACCTTTGGCCAATGCCGTAACGGTTAATATTCAAAAAGTCATGCCATCTTGGGACAAATTAATGCGACGCGAGATAGCACTGAGTGAATTTAAGGGCCTTTGTCACGATGTCCAAGATCTTATGTCCCGTAGTTCAAACGACTCGATTCGATTACGTGAATTGCTGAATCAAATATTGATGGCGCAAGATTTTCAAGACTTAACAGGGCAAATGATACGCCGTGTTATTGATTTAGTAATGGAAGTTGAAAGTAATCTGGTTTCTATGCTGACGGTATTTGGTGAGCAGCCTATGATTGAAAGTCAGATTGCTCAGAAAAATAATATTGAAGCGGAAGGGCCGATAATGAATGCCGAGCTTCGTCAAGATGTAGTAACGGGTCAAGACGAAGTGGATGATCTTCTATCGAGTCTGGGTTTCTAACTGGGAGTCAATTTGATGGCCTTTGATGTAGATGAAGAGATACTCCAGGACTTTTTAATCGAAGCCGGTGAAATTTTAGAGCTTCTGCAAGAGCAACTCGTTGCGCTTGAAAATAATCCTGATGACACAAACTTGCTAAACGCCATTTTCCGAGGGTTTCATACCGTTAAAGGTGGCGCTGGCTTTCTTAGCTTAACTCCCATGGTTGATGTTTGTCATGAGGCTGAGAATACCTTCGATTTATTGCGGACAGGCAAGCGTAGCGTTAACGCAGAGTTGATGGATATTATTTTGCAGGCTGTTGATGCAATTAATACCATGTTTGCGCAAACCCAGCAGGGCGAGCAACAAGACCCCGCCGATTCAGGTTTGTTAGCGAGACTTAAAATGCTCAGTTCAGGTGCGCCTTTGCCATCTGAAGTCGCTTCTGCCAAGGTTGTAGAGCCAGAACCTGTTGTTGAGGTCATTATTGATACTCCTACCCTTCAAGAAATCCCTGCTGACATAAGTGATAACTCATCTTCCATTGAAAATACGTCTTCAAGTATCGATGATATCAATGATGCTGAATTTGAAGCTTTATTGGATGCGCTTCATGGTTCAGGAAAGGGACCTGCGGTCGCTGCTACCACATTTGTATCTGAGCCTGTTGCTGTCAAGCCTGCTGCACCAATTAAAACACCTTCAACATCAGGTGATGACATCACTGATGATGAGTTCGAGGCGTTACTGGATGAACTTCATGGCTCAGGTAAATTTAAAGCTGAGGCTGAAGTGCCTGTTAAGCCTAAGGTTGTGGCAACACCTGCGCCTCAACCGATTGTAGATGCTGATGAAATTACCGATGATGAGTTTGAGCGATTACTCGATGAACTCCATGGGAAAGGCGGAGCACCTGCGAAAGCTGAAGTAAAAGCGCCTACGCCCCCTGTTTCGACTGTAGCACCTACTGCTGCACCACATGCTCCTGCGCCAGTAAAAGCCGCAGTACCAGCTCCTGCCCCAGTCGTTGCTGCAAAACCTAAGGTGGAAATTGCGGTTGTCGATAAAGCACCTGCTAAGGCTAGCTCTGCGAATGTGCCTCAGGGTGAAACAACGGTACGTGTAGATACTGCACGACTCGACCAGATCATGAATATGGTGGGTGAGTTAGTGTTAGTGCGTAATCGATTGGTGAGCTTAGGCATCAGCCGTGATGATGAGGAGATGTCGAAAGCTCTCGCGAACTTAGATCTCGTTACTGCCGATTTGCAAGGCGCTGTGATGAAAACCCGTATGCAACCGATCAAGAAAGTGTTTGGTCGTTTCCCTCGGGTGGTACGTGATCTTGCTCGTACACTAAACAAAGAAATTGATTTGATCATGGTCGGTGAAGAAACTGACTTAGATAAAAACCTCGTTGAAGCGCTTGCCGATCCACTCGTCCACTTAGTGCGTAACTCTGTGGACCATGGTATCGAGATGCCAAACGAGCGTGAAGCTAGTGGTAAGCCAAGAACGGGAACGATTACCTTATCTGCAAGTCAGGAAGGCGACCATATACTGCTGAAAATCGAAGACGATGGCGCAGGCATGGATCCTGAAAAACTCAAAAAAATTGCCATAAACCGTGGTGTGCTCGATGAAGATTCTGCTTCGCGGATGACAGACAGCGAAGCCTATAATTTGATTTTTGCACCAGGTTTTTCAACTAAAGTTGAGATTTCAGATATTTCAGGCCGTGGTGTTGGGATGGACGTGGTAAAAACTCGTATCACCCAGCTGAATGGCACTGTACATATTGATTCCATGAAAGGTAAGGGAACGATACTTGAGATTAAAGTACCGCTAACACTGGCGATTATGCCAACCTTAATGGTCGATGTCGCTAAACAAGTGTTTGCATTACCTCTATCTAGCGTGAATGAGATTTTCCATCTCGATCTCACAAAAACCAATATTGTTGATGGGCAACTGACTGTCATAGTGCGTAATAAGGCCGTACCTTTGTTCTATTTGGAACACTGGCTACATAGAAACAAAACCACCTTTAAACATGGCGATAAAAAGCATGGTCATGTGGTTATCGTGCAATTAGGCATGATGCAAATTGGTTTTGTAGTGGATGCCTTAATAGGACAAGAAGAAGTCGTTATTAAACCTCTTGGCGCTATGTTACATGGCACACCTGGGATGGCTGGTGCGACAATTACATCGGATGGTGGTATTGCACTGATCTTAGATGTTCCTGGATTGCTAAAGCATTATGCGAAAAGTAAGAATTAGTTTCCAAGCTAAGGAATGGAATGGCCATTAAAGTATTAGTCGTTGATGACTCAAGTTTTTTCAGACGACGTGTTAGTGAAATAGTCAATCAAGATCCTGAACTGGAAGTTATCGCGACGGCCTCAAATGGGGCCGAAGCGGTGAAGTTGGCTGCTGAGCTTAATCCCCAAGTTATTACTATGGATATTGAGATGCCTGTCATGGATGGTATTACTGCTGTTCGTGAAATCATGGCTAAGTGTCCGACTCCGATCTTGATGTTTTCTTCTTTAACCCATGATGGCGCTAAAGCAACGTTAGACGCTTTAGATGCTGGTGCATTAGATTTTCTGCCTAAACGTTTTGAAGATATTGCGACCAACAAAGATGATGCCATTTTATTGTTGCAACAAAGAGTTAAGGCATTGGGACGACGCAGAATGTTTCGTCCGATTGCACGTCCTGTGGTCGCGCCAACACCTAGCGTGCGTCCAACAGGTAGCGTTTTAGGTACAACGAGTATATCGGCTCATACGCCTGTCGCAGCTCCTGTTAGAACCTCAACGGCAACGACGATTCGTGCAAGTGGTAAACAGTATAAATTATTGCTGATCGGTACATCTACTGGTGGTCCGGTTGCGCTGCAAAAAATACTCACGCAGTTTCCGGCAAACTATCCGCATCCTATTTTATTAATCCAGCATATGCCTGCTGCCTTTACCCCTGCATTTGCGAGTCGTTTAAATGGTTTATGTAAGATTGATGTAAAAGAGGCCGCTAATGGCGATCTTCTTAAACCTGGTTGTGCATATTTAGCGCCGGGTGGTATGCAAATGATGGTTGAACGTACTGGAGCAAGTGGCCGATTAAAAGTTATCGCAGGCAGTGCTGATATGAATTATAAGCCCTGTGTGGATATCACCTTTGCTTCTGCTTCTAAAGCCTTTAGTGGTGATGTGCTTGCTGTTGTATTAACTGGCATGGGGGCGGATGGCAGAGAAGGCGCACGTATGTTGAAAGCTGTAGGCGCTACCATTTGGGCGCAAGATGAAGCCAGTTGTGTGGTTTATGGTATGCCACAAGCCGTTGCGAGTGCTGGGATTGCCACCCAGTCGATAGCCTTAGACAACATGGCCGAATGTATTTTAAAAGAGTCTGTTCGTGTCTAAAAACCAATATCCGATGAGCACAAATAGTGTGCTCATCATCTTGTTGATGGGCATAGCCATTTTGGTTCTTGGTGCCTTAAGCCTTGATTACAAGCGTAAGAATAGTTTGCTGCAGGCGGATGTAAAACGTTTGGAATCGACTCAGGTGCTGTTAATGGTACCTGACGAACAGGCTGAGGCCATTGCAACTTGGTTAGCGTCTCATCCCGATCAGACTAAAGCAATGTTGCAATTAGCGGCTCCTGGTGAGCAGAAGGCTGTAGCGATTGGTCCTGAGCCGGTACAAAATAGCATTCCGCCTTTGCTGGGCAAACCAGATACTGAAATAGATACGGCGAAGGAAAAAACTAATCTGGAATCCTCTATTCCTAAACAGCTTCAAGCGCCAGAAAAAGAGGTTAAAGCTGTTTCTCAGACAATTGCCCCCCAAAATGCAGAGATGCTGCCCGTGGTGATATCTGAGAATGCCGATGGTGTCAAAGTGATTAGTTTGCCCAATGGCGGCATTCGAGTCACGACCAGAAAAGAGCAGTAATTTTAGAATTTGTGAACTCACAATTTTCTAGTTCATTAGCATATTAACCAGTATAGGTAGGGGTCACTTCTTGAAAGTCTGGACCATAGCGAATCAAAAAGGTGGCGTAGGTAAAACCACGACGGTAGCGAGTTTAGCGGGAACATTAGCTAAGCGTGGCAAGCGTGTTCTTATGATAGATACCGATCCACATGCTTCGTTAGGTTATTACTTAGGTATTGATTCTGAAGAGGTTCCAGGCTCGTTGTTTGATGTTTTTCTTGCCCATAAAAACCTTTCTAAGGAACTCGTTTTATCCCATGTTGTGCCAACCTTAGTCGATGGTTTGGATTTATTGCCTGCAACTATGGCATTGGCTACCTTAGACAGAGCCTTAGGTCATCAAGAAGGAATGGGATTAGTACTACGTAATTTATTAGCACTGGTTGCTGATGATTATGATGTTGCTATCGTTGATTGCCCACCCGTACTCGGGGTATTAATGGTCAATGCGCTTGCGGCAAGTCAGCATATCATTATTCCTGTGCAGACGGAGTTTCTTGCCATTAAAGGGCTAGAGCGGATGATTAAAACAATGGAGTTAATGGGGCGATCTAAGAAGACGCGCTACAGTTACACTGTTGTGCCAACCATGTACGATAAACGCACCAAAGCATCACCTGCGGCTTTGCAAGTTCTTGGTGCCGAATACAGTGATACTTTGTGGAAAGACGTTATTCCAGTAGACACTAAGTTTAGAGATGCCAGTTTGGCACATTTACCAGCATCGCATTATGCGAGTGGTTGCCGCGGCGTTAAAGCCTATGAAAGATTATTAGATTTCTTATTAGTTGGGGAGTTTGGCCATGTCAAAATCGGTTGATGAAACTGTTTTTGATTTTTTCGCATTATTGCTGCAGGAAGACGACAGTCCAAACCAGATTGTTTCCCCTCATAGCATTGTAAAAGCAAACTCAAATCAAAATGTTGCCGTTAATCAAACGGAGGCAGCATTGCTCGATGCGGCAATTTTGGCTGAAAATGGTCGCACTGCCGCACCGCAGAATGTAGAGAAGGCCATAACGCCTACTGCGCAGTTGCAGCCAAAAGCGGCGCCAAGACAAAATGAGTTTGTTGCTCCGGTAAGCCAGGTTGTAGCTCAAGTGAATAAGCAAGCGTTAGAGAAATTACTAGCGCCAGTACTAAAGACTGCAAGGTTAGAACCGATACCACCTTCAGTAGAGATAGCGCCACCTATTGATGTTCAACCTGTTGTGGTGGAAGTACCACAAGCTCAGCCTGTTGTTAATGAAACCGTTGTTGATGAAATCGTTGAGCCAGTGGTTGTGCCAGAAACACAAGTCGGCATTACGCCTCCTAGTGTGACAAAAGATTTGCAAGAAGTGCTCGATGATGAGTTTCAGGTACTATTCTTTAAAGTAGCAGGGCTGACATTGGCTGTGCCTTTGGTGAGTTTAGGTGGAATAGTAAAAGTTGAGCGGATAAACCACATCTTTGGTCGACCCGCATGGTTTCTTGGTGTACAGACGCATAGGGAGGAACAATTGAACATTGTTGATACTTGTGCGTGGGTTATGCCAGAAAAATACACAGATAAACTGGCGCAATCGGTAAATTATCAATATCTTGTATTATTAGAAGGCAGTAACTGGGGATTGACTTGTGAGTCCTTGGTCAATGCGGTAAAAATTAATAAATCGCAAGTCAACTGGCGTAGTCAAGCGGGTAAACGCCCTTGGTTAGCGGGTGTAGTGAAAGAACAGATGTGTGGCATTTTGCACGTACAAGCCTTAGTTGAAATGCTTAATGCGGGTTTAGGTTGTCAGGACTCAATTGGTTGAGGTAAACATGAAAGATACAAGAAATGTAGCAGCAGTCGCTGCAAGTAAAGATGATGCAGTATTACAATGGGTTACCTTTAAGTTGGACCATGAAACTTACGGTATCAACGTAATGCAAGTGCAGGAAGTGCTGCGTTATACTGAAATAGCTCCTGTACCCGGTGCCCCCTATTATGTTCTAGGCATCATTAACTTGCGTGGTAATGTTGTCACTGTAATTGATACTCGCTCACGTTTTGGATTACAGTCTGCTGAAGTTGATGATTCAACCCGAATCGTTATCATCGAAGCTGAAAAGCAGGTCATTGGTATTTTAGTTGATAGTGTTGCAGAAGTAGTTTATTTGCGCCGCTCTGAAATTGACAATGCGCCTAATGTTGGAACGGAAGAGAGTGCTAAGTTTATTCAAGGCGTGAGCAATCGCGACAATGAATTACTTATCCTAGTTGATCTCGACAAATTATTGTCCGATGAAGAATGGGCTGAGTTGACTCAGATCTAATCAATGAGTGTGATAAGGCTGAATGATTAGAATTCATTCAGCCATTTTGTTTATTTGCGAATAAATCGATGATGTTGAGTATTTACGATTTATGGATAGACGAAGTCTTTTTATTATAGCTTGAACAATGGCCAATTATATTGGTGACGTTAAGTGAGCACTTTGTAATAGATAACTCACTTGTAAGCCAGCTCCTAATCTATGGCTTTGAGTGAGTATAAGGATTTTTGATGGGCGATGAATTTTTGATCGCAGCGTTAGTTTATGTCATCGCATGCTTAGGGTTAGTACTCTTTTTACAAAAGCAATTGAGTAAATTAAGAAGCAAAGTTGATGCATTGACTGTGTTAGTTAAAGAGGGCGATCGGCAGCGAGAGTCTTTTAAACGCGAATTGCAAGAATTACGCAGTGGCACAATCGGTGTAGGCCGTCGTGTTATTGAATTAGAGAAACGCATATTGCAACAGTCTGAACGGATTGAAGAGACGACTCAACAGGATCCACAGGCAAAACTTTATACTCGAGCCATGAAGATGGTCGCGCTTGGTGCTGGCGTTGACGAGTTGATTAAGGAATGCGAATTACCTAAAGCTGAAGCCGAGCTGTTGATCCGTCTGCATCGTAAGTAATCGGTAGCCAATTGAACACTAAAAGCTAATTTTTCTGAATTAGCTTTTTTATTTTATGCCTTCTCGACAATTTTTTTATGCATATTATTCCATTGCTCAGGAAATTTACCGTCGAGCATATACACAAATGCAATCAGTTCGGCGATAAGCAGGTAAAGCTCCTTGGGAATTTCCTCTCCTAACTCTAGCAATTTCAAAAAATGGCTCAGATGGGGATCTTGATGGATATAAACGCCGTTAGCCTTAGCTAAGGCAATAATTTCTTCTGCGATAAGCCCTTCACCAGTCGCAACTATTTTAGGAGCGTTACGGCCATCGTAGCTCAGTGCGACAGCTTGTTTAGGTTCACTCTCTTCGCTCATATCGTTATTCCCAATGTTTTGTATAATGAACTCAATATTAGTGTTGGAACATTGTCACTCATTAAGCTTTTGTCTTTACGAGGAAATGATCACCAGGTAATAAGGTTGCTGGTACTTGCGCTATTTGAGTTGATAATTCACCAGGCGTAAAACCCAGTTGTGATAGTTTTTGGCTTAAGGGCGTTAAAAAGTTATTAACCTTATTAAGTAGTATCTGACTATTGCCTTTAAACTGGATATCTAATTGTTGATTGTGGTTTTGGGCTGAAATCAGCAGAGGTCCTTGTGCTAGATTAAACTTCAGTTGTAAACGCCATCCTGTTTTTTTATCTGGGTCATCAGGATCGGCTTCTTGCTCAAATTTCCCTTCTAGTTGCTCCTGTCGTTGGTTAATGCCATAGGGCAGGGCGAAGAACCACACCAAATTGCCAGCGCTCTCATTACTTGCCTGTTGGTATAAATGCAGGTTAGAGGCTAATAGTCCCATGCTATCAAGGCCTCCTGCTTTGCTCAGTTGCCCAAGAAGTTTAGTGGAGAAGCCCACTTTAGCTTGTAACTGTTCAAGGTAGTCGGCAAGCTTTTTGCTCATGGAATTCGAATTGTTATTGGCTTTAAAGCCAAGTAGCAGCTGAAAAAGTGAGGTAATTGCACTCCCATTCATGAGCATAGAGGCTTGATTTGATTGAGGCGTAGCAAGATTTAGACTCGCTAGACCGAGAATATTGGCTTTGAGTTCATCGATATCATTTAATTGGCTCAGTGGTGGTAGCCCTAAATGCGGTAGGTGTTTCAATAACTCAGATGCTAAATTCGAGCTGCTATTAGAACGGGATAACTCAATAGGAAGTGCCCCCGCTTTATTGAACGCTTTTTGTAAGACATCGGCCACTTTTATCGAAGTGTCAGTCTTAGCATCATTGCCTTGTTGTTCACTCTTTTGGTTACTGGATCCTAAAATATTCTTAAGTTTGTTTATGTCTGTAGGACTCACACTTAGGATTTCTTGTGACGTTTTTGAGCTTTGAGGTAACCCGTTTTTGCTATTTACGTTTTCACCCATTTGTGATGCTGGTGATTGACCTACAAGCCGATTTTCAAGGGCTGAGTTTTGGGTGCTGATCTGACCTAAGTCTTTAGTTGTTGGCGTTATGACTTGCGCGTTAGAGATATTCTGTGAGCCAGTCGCAGTAGGCGCTGATGGAACATCTACTTTACTTTGAAGCTGCATTATATCGACTTTGGCCGTGACAATTTGTTTTGTGGGCTCAGGTAGAAAGTTGATATTTTCGAGTTTTTTTAGAAAGGACGCAATGATCTGGGCTGGTTCAATTTTCGCGATCACAAGATCAGAAGATGGTTTATTTGTGGGAACCTGAGTTTCATTTACTGGCGTCCCAATTATGATTTCGAGTTTGCTCTGTATTGGGGTGAGTAATAAAATAGGGCGCCCTTGTTGAAAGGCTATTTTCGCGATGAATTCACCTTGATTCAGCTGGGGTCCAGGATCTTGTGCTACAACGGTACCATTAGCAAATTGAAGCTCCTTGTTAACTATAGTGACGTTGGGTAATGGATAGCCCTGTGTGCGAGCCGCGAGCGTTGAAAGCTGCGTCTGAGAGATGCCATTTTGTTGTGCCAGATTGATCACTGCCTCAGGGATTTTCAGTACGAGGGGTGTAGCTAAGGCAAGTAGTTGGCTAGTGGAGTTTTGCACTATCGTAGTTGGAGTTGAGCTGTTCTGCGCATTGGGCGTGACTAAAAAGCTATTAGCAGTCAACAATATTTGCCGCTGTTGAGCATTAACTAGCTTTAAATTATATTCTGTACCGTTTAGAATAATACTATCTCCCTCAGGTGATGTTTGCACCTGAGCCGGAATGGGGCGTGGAGTAGCATTGAGGGCATCAGTGTGGGCCATCGCAGTGTGTAACTGCGAATTTTGACTGCTGACAAGTGGAATCGACTCCATTTAATGACCTTATATAGTTTATCCTGCGATACATTCGTTTAGTAAAATTAACAATTGACCAATTTTTTTTGCCAAGTATGCTTATGCGCCTTGTGACAAAGGAACTGTCATACTGGATAGTATGCCACTAAGACGAATTATCTTTATATCGTCATTTTTGTATTGTCACTTTAGCGAAAATTTGATGTCTAAACTGTACATTTATATTAAGAGAGCGATATGAAGTTAAAATGGATGGGATTATCTTTGGGGTTAATGCTGTTGCCTAAAGTGCAATCGGCTGAAGTATCCCTACCAGATACCATTCAGCAGGAAACACCTGCTAAGGTACAAATTACCTATGATGATCCCCGCGATCCGTTCGAAGGCTTTAACCGAGCTATGTGGGACTTCAACTATCTCTACCTAGATAGATATTTATATCGTCCTGTAGCCCATGGTTATAACGATTATATTCCTACGCCTGCTAAAACAGGTATCAATAACTTTGTGCAGAATTTAGAGGAACCTAGCAGCTTAGTAAACAATGTGCTGCAGGGCAAGTGGGGCTGGGCGGCTAATGCTGGTGGACGCTTTACAATCAATTCTACTGTCGGCTTATTAGGTGTCATTGATGTCGCTGACATGATGGGTATGAGCCGCAAGCAAGATGAGTTTAATGAAGTGCTGGGTTATTATGGGGTGCCTAATGGACCTTACTTCATGGCGCCATTTGCGGGTCCTTATGTTGTGCGAGAACTCGCGTCTGATTGGGTTGATGGTCTATACTTTCCATTGTCTGAGTTAACAATGTGGCAATCCATTGTTAAATGGGGACTTAAAAACCTTCATTCTAGAGCATCAGCAATCGATCAAGAGCGACTTGTTGATAATTCACTCGATCCTTATGCCTTTGTCAAAGATGCATATTTACAGCACATGGACTATAAAGTCTATGATGGTAATGTCCCTCAAAAGCAAGATGATGATGAGTTTCTCGATCAGTATATGCAGGAGCTTGAGTAACCCTATTGGCCGTACTTGACAGCATTTGTCTTTAGTCATCAAATGCTAGCCTTGTTAAATTTTGTTATTGGCATATTCACTTGAGTAATGGCTATGCGATGAACTTTATTCGGGAACCTTTATGGCGTTAAATGGTGTTGCGGTTCTTTTAGTTGAAGATGACCCCGTGTTTAGGCAGATTGTTGCAAGCTTTCTCGATAGTAGAGGTGCGCAAGTCACACAAGCCTGTGATGGTGAACAAGGATTGTCAGTTTTTAAATCGCAGCGCTTCGATATTGTTCTTGCAGACTTGAGTATGCCTAAGCTCGGTGGGCTCGATATGCTTAAGGAAATGACAAGGTTAGCGCCTTTAGTGCCTTCTATCGTGATCTCGGGTAATAATGTCATGGCTGACGTTGTAGAAGCCTTACGCATTGGCGCAAGTGATTATCTCGTTAAGCCAGTATCTGATTTATTTATTATTGAACAAGCCATTAAACAAAGCCTTCATAGTTTCTACATTGATGATACTCAAGCCGCAGATTTTGACGCGCTATCCCACCAAGAATTAAGTGATAATCTAGCATTGCTTGAGCAAAGTGTTGCTGCGGCAAAACAAGTTCAGCAACAACTCTTTCCCGCTTCAAATATTAGTTATCCGGCAGCCAAGGTTGACTATAGCCTTTATAAAAATAGCGATATAAGCAGTTATTTCATTGATTCAACTATGGTTGGTAGTGATCACCTGATTATGTACATGGCCCATTTGTATCCAGAGGATAATCGAGCCGCGTTTGCCTGCGTTTTGCTTAGAAGTTTTGTTAATCAGAAGCTTAAAGATTTTAGGAATGGCCAGAGTCAAAGCATTATTGAACCATTCAATATGATGAGCTATTTGAACGAGCGTTTAGTGAAATCTGGTCTCGATATTAAAGCCGATATGATTTATGTTGCCATTGAGCTAACTAAGTACCGTGCAGCTATTGCACAGGCGGGTAAGGGGCTGCGTTGTTATCTGCGTAATGATGAGGGATTAAGCCCGTTAGCACTGCCTGAGAGTCTTCAGCTTGGCGTGTTAGACTGGGGTAAACCGAGCATTCAGTTCCGCAGTATTTTACCGCAAGAACAGTTGTGTATTGCGACAAGTGAGCCTGAGCATAAACAAGCTTTACTTGATAACAAGTTTAAGGGCTTAGTCTATGATGCAACGCTACCTGCTGGTGGTTTTCTACAGTTAAGCCTTTAGTTTTTTTGACGCTTTGGCGAAATTGAGTATGTAACTGAATAGATGACTTAACAAAAACGCCTTACTCTTGCGAGTAAGGCGTTTTGTTTTAACAATCAAAAACAGTCGAACAGGATTATTAACGTTTTATCGCTTCATGTTCAGCCGTCACTGCAATTTCACTTTCTAAGGCTTCGGCTTCAGTGTGATGCTTGGTTTCTGCGCCATGCATCCAATCGACTAATTTGTCAGCCATAAAATACAGGATCACGCCAGACAGAGCCGCTGTAATCGCGATACCAGCAAAAATTGACATAGCATTAGCAAGTTGTTCCTCTTTGCCACCACCGTGACCAATCAAAGAGCCTACGACCCCTGCAACCTTGTTCGCCATCGCAATAAACAGGAACCAAGCGCCCATCATCAAAGAGGCAATACGCAGTGGAGCAAGCTTAGTCACCATAGACAAGCCAATAGGTGACAAACATAATTCACCCATAGTATGGAAGAAATAAGCACCCACTAACCACCACATGCTTGATTTAGCTGTAGGATCGCTACCCATCTCAACCACAGCGCCAATCATGAACAAGAAGCCAATCGCCAATAAGAACAAACCTAAGGCAAATTTCACTGGCGAGTTAGGTTCATTTTTACCTAAACGGATCCAGATAGAAGCAATTACAGGGGCAAATAACACGATAAAAATAGCGTTTAGCGATTGGAAATAAGTCGTGGGCACTTCCCAAGTACCTATGTAACGGTCAGTAAACTCATTGGTAAATAAGTTCATTAACCCGCCCGCTTGTTCAAAGCCCGCCCAGAAAATAATCGTGAACAAACCCAGCACCATAATCACCTTGAGACGATCACGCTCAATTTTAGTAAGTGGTTCTTTACGGGTATTGCCTAGCTTAGCCTGGCGTTCACGTTCCAGCTTGGCCGCTGGCACGGTACCAATGTTACCTAACAGTTTTTGAGCAAATAAAAATTGAATCACCAGCGATAGCAGCATACCAATACCAGCACAGAAGAAACCTGCCTGCCAGTTATTAACAAAAACCTCTTGGCCATTAACCATTTCAGTGTGGCCAAAGCTAGTATAAGCCCAAGCAACAATAAAGCCGGATAATGCCGCACCTAAATTGATTCCCATATAGAAAATAGTAAATGCACCATCGCGACGGTGATCACCTTCCTCGTAGAGATCGCCCACCATAGTGGAAATGTTCGGCTTAAACAAACCATTACCCAGAATGAGGGTACCTAAACCGATATAAAAAATGGTCGTTTCAATACCAGGAAACCAAGCATGTGGCGCAGCTAGCATAAATTGGCCTGCCGCCATTAACGCGCCACCAAAATAAATGGCTTTGCGCTGTCCCAGAAAATTATCAGCTAACCAACCACCAATCAGCGGCGTTAAATACACTAACGCAGTAAAAGTACCATACAAGGATAAAGCGTCAGCTTGGCTAAATCCTAAGCCGCCACCGCCTTGTTTACCCACCTGATCAACTAAATACAGTACCAAAATGGCACGCATTGCATAATAACTAAATCGTTCCCAAAGTTCTGTTGTAAACAGCAGGAACAATCCCTTGGGATGCCCAAGCATCGTTCCTTGTGGTTTTGCTACGCTCATGAAGTCTTCCACCTTAAGCTCGTGATTGCCTGTGGGCCCCTGAAACAGGATGATGTCACCACAGAAAAATGGTTGTTGCTCGTCCCAATATCGCCTGCAGGTTTAATCAACCATTAATTCCCACTATAGCATTCATTAATTGTTGAATAACCGCTAGTTACGTATGGGTTATTGTTACGTTCTTATAATAAAAGTAATGTGTTTAGCAGTAAAATGAGTCTTTTCGCTAAAATCCCACCTTATATACCCCTTAAAAGCAACCAAAGTCAATTTTGGTAAGCTAAGTGGTGACATTATCAGCAGTATAGTGTTGTGATTTTAATTATGAATTAGTTAATGTGAGCGTCATTGTATGCATACCGAGCGAGAGACTGGAATAGTCGAAAAATTACTTCCACCGACTTGAGCATCTTTGCTATGATTGCGACCCGTGAATGGACATCACTTATTTATAGGGTAGTGAGATTAGCTTATGAAGGCATGGTACCTTTTGTATTGTAAACCTCGTAGTGAAGCGAGAGCACAACAAAACTTAGCACTTCAAAATTTAGAGACGTATTTGCCTATGGTCTCTGAAGAGAAATCTCAGCGCGGGCGCAAACAAGTTTGTCGTGTACCACTATTTCCAAATTATTTATTCATCAATTTTGACCCAAGCCAGACAAGTGTCAGGCAGGTCCATTCTACTCGTGGTGTGAATCGAATCGTTAATTGTCAAGAGAAAATGACGCCCATTGACGACAGAATTATCCATGCCATTCGCATGAAAGAACTAACGCCTTCCCAAACAGTATTAGCCGAAGAATTAGAGCTAAAAACGGGGGAAAAAATTCGTTTTACAGATGGGCCCTTTGTTGATCTCGAAGGCATTTTTCAAGAAAAATGCCCAAATAAACGTTGCCATGTTCTTTTTAACATTATGGGGCAGATAAAGACGGTTACTGTACCTGAGCAAACGGTTGAAAGAGTTTGTAGTTAACTAATTGACACAAGTTTCATTGTAAGAATTAAGATGAAATATTTGTAGGAAATTGACTATTCTTATTATTAAGGCTTTTTGCCAGAGATGGATAACGTTTTGTTAAGTTATTAAATAATAAGGTTTTTATGGATTTTTACAAAATTCAAATCATTAAGATTTTAATTTATCTCTAAAATTTGAAACATAGACTTGCAATTGCTTGTTAATTAACCAGTCAAGCTTTCGGGTTTGAAGTAAACTTATGTAACCAGACTTTAAGATTGTCGTTTATTCTTCTTAACGTCATTGGTATGTTGTTAAAAATGAATCTTTAGTTGATGCGCAAACTTAGCTGCTTAAGGCCTGCATTAACGTTTAGGTGACTATTGGGTTTAGGCTGTGATAGTCTTGTTCTAATTAATAATTTGGCGTGTTTTTCCCACAAGAGTGGTGATATCACTCGCTAGAAATTCAAATGGATTGGAGCCTTGTAATTCTTTTTATAAAGAATGATGAGGTTTTATTACATGAAAAATATGAGTTTTCGCGTCGCGAAGGGCAATATAGAAGCCGCAATCTATGGGCGGTAGCGTGTCTGAAAGGTGAGAAGCCGCTGGTTGATCCCTCGAACGAGAGGTACGGATACCGAACTGGCAGGTATATAGGGATATATTTAGCGAATGAAAAGTTTCATTCGTTAAGCGGACGCCGAAGGCCTCAGGCCGCCACGCGGATCGGTAGCGTGTCTTAAAGGTGAGAAACCGCAGGTTAATCTCTCGAACGAGAGGTACGGATACCGAACTGGCAGGTATAAAAATAGGGATATTTATCGAAAAACAGTTTCTTCATTAAATGAGTAATGGAGGGAGCCTCAATAGCCATTAATATGTCCAATTTTACCTTTATTCAGCCATGATACGATTAACCGTAGCTGCTTGATGATGTAAATAATCCAACATTTACCCCAAAGAATCGTTAGTTTTTTGTACACTCTAAATGGCGTTTGATTGCCGAGTGTTTGAATGTGAAACTCAGGTTTTACCTCTAAAAATCCAATAATAAGCTTTGACTCATTTTTATAAACGGAGATATCTGGTGCTACGACAAGTCAAAAAATTCATCATACTAGGCATAAGTGCCGCGATTTTGATGGGCGCGCAGGCTAATGCCATTACGCCATCTCCACAGATGATCGAGCAGTTCAAAGCTTTACCTAAGTCAGAACAAGAAAGGCTAGCACGTCAATATGGCGTTGACCCTTCGATGATCACTGGTGGTTCAGCTGCTCAAACAGTAGTTGAAAATCCAACTGTGGTGACTCCACGTGCTGCCAATAATGATGTAGTTGACCAATCTGAAAGTGACCAGCTAAACCAGGCGACGAAGTCAGAGGCAAAGGTTGAAGCTATTGAAGACAAAAAAGAAAATCAATTAAAGCGTTTTGGTTACGATCTCTTTGCGGGGTCGCCAAGCACTTTTGCACCAGTTAGCGATGTGCCAGTGCCTGCTGAGTACATGATTGGTCCCGGTGATAGCTTAAATGTTCAGTTGTTTGGTAAAGAGAATAACCAGTACACGCTAACCGTTGGTCGTGATGGAGCAATTCAATTTCCGGGTTTAGGGCCAATATCGCTTGTTGGTTTGAGTTTTTCAGAAGTACGCGAATTGTTACAGCAAAAAATTAGCCAAAGTATGATTGGCATTGAGTCAAATATCACAATGGGCGAATTACGGTCAATTCGTATCTTTGTTGCTGGTGATGCTTTTCAACCAGGCTCCTACACTGTTTCTAGTTTATCGACGATCACTCAAGCATTATTTATTTCCGGTGGTGTGAATCAAATTGGTAGCTTGCGTGACATACAAATTAAACGAGCAGGTAAAACAGTAGGTCGCCTAGATCTCTATGATTTACTTCTGCGTGGTGATGCATCAGGTGATATTCGCTTACAATCAGGTGATGTGGTTTTTATTCCATCATCAGGTGGTTCAGTTAGCGTGATTGGTGAAGTTCGTCGTCCTGCTATATATGAGCTTAAAAATAATGAAACCATGGCTGATGTTATTCGCATGGCCAGTGGTCTAAATCCGGGCGCATATCCAAAAGCAAGTACAGTTGAACGTTATAGTAATGAATCAGTTAAAACTGTAGTGGGTGTTGATTTAACAGAAAATTTAGGACTAAACACTTTAGTCAAAAATGGCGACCTCTTAAATGTAAGATCTGCCTCTAGCCGTATTGATAATGCGATTACTCTGGCAGGCGCTGTTGTTCGTCCTGGTAAATATCAATGGACTAAAGGTTTAACTGTTGCCGATTTACTCCCTTCAGTTTGGGGGGATTTAACCATATCCGCTGATTTGGATTATTCCTTACTTGTCCGTGAAATAAATCAACGCGGTGATATTCAAGTGGAGCGTATTGCGCTTGGACGAGCGATTGCAGAACCTAAATCACATTATAATCCTAAGCTAAATCCGCGTGATTCAATCATTGTTTTTGATTACGCAGACCGTGAAGAGTTATTAAAACCTATAGTTAAAAAACTGAGAGAGCAGAGTCGTTTCGGCGATGCTGCTAAGTTAGTCAGCATCAATGGAAATGTGCGTTTCCCTGGGCAATACCCCATTACTATTAATGGCGATGTTAAAGAATTACTCATTGCGGCTGGTGGTTTAGAAGAAGGTGCCTATACACTTTCGGCTGAATTGACTCGTCAAAATGTTTCTGAGCAAAACGGTGTATCGGTCGAACATATGCAGCTGAGCTTAGATCAGGTCATGCAAAATGTACCAACTGCAAACGTTATACTTCAAAGCCGTGACATCTTAACCGTTCGCACGCTTCCTGATTGGCAGGAGACTCGCTGGGTGACTATCAAGGGTGAAGTTAAGTTTCCCGGTACTTACAGTATTCAGCGTAGCGAAAGCTTGAAAGATGTAATATCTCGCGCAGGTGGTTTGACGAGCGATGCAGCTCCTCGCAGTGCTGTATTTTTACGAAAGTCAGTAAAAGATAAAGAGCAGCTTGAGTTATCAAAACTTGCTGATGAATTACGCCGTGAAATTGCTGCTAAAGCGTTGACAAAAGATACACCAACTATTGGCTATAACGATGCGCAGCTGATGTTAAATCAGCTTGAAAATGTTAAAACTGTCGGTCGATTAGTTGTTGATATCAATGCAATCCAACTGGGTATAGATAGTGCTAACCTAATGCTTGAAGATGAGGATGCGTTGTATATTCCTGCGACTAATCAAACCGTGTCAGTCATGGGCCAAGTACAGCACCCAAGCACACATAGATATAAACAAGGTTTAACATTCGACCAATATTTAGCATTATCTGGTGGCGCACGTAAACGTGCCGATGAATCACGCTCATATATTTTAAGGGCTGATGGCTCAGTTCAAATGCCCGAATCTTCGATGTGGTTTAGTGGTGGTAGTGCCATGGAACCAGGCGATACCATAGTTGTACCATTAGATACTGAATATAAAGACAACTTAACGCTTTGGAGTCAAGTCACTGGCATTATCTACAATACTGCTGTTGCAGTGTCTGTAATCTCAGGACTGTAGAAGCAAAGTTCGAGGGCGTTGCTCCGCAACTGCTAGGACACAAGCTCGCACTTGGCCCTAGCACCTTTTATTTTCTCGAACCTTCTTTGAATATCTTTAAGCTTTCCTAGGGCCTAGCATCTAGGATCTAGGACCTAGAACCTAAAAAAATGAACACACAAATTACTCAAAATCCAAACACATACCAATCCGACGCAAGGTTTCCTCAAGTGCAAGATGACGAAATTGACCTCCGCGAGTTGTTCACCGTCATCTGGCAAGGTAAATGGTTAATCATTGCCATTACGGCTGTATTTGCCATTGGTTCTGTGGTGTTTGCGATAATGCAACCCAATATCTATAAGTCTGAGGCATTACTGGCCCCGGCAGCAGAAGAGCAAGGTGGTGGGTTAAGTGCATTAGCCTCTCAATTTGGCGGTTTAGCCAGCTTAGCTGGAGTGAATTTAGGCAGTAAAGGGGGGACAGACAAAACTCAGCTGGCAATTGAAGTATTAAAATCCCGTCAATTTACTAGTGATTTCATTCAAAAGCATAATATTCTTGCTGATATAATGGCAGCAAAAAAGTGGGATCGAGATTTAGATATAATCGTATACGATGCGGATCTTTATGATGATAAATCAAATCATTGGGTACGCGAAGTTGACCCTCCACTTAAACCAGAACCTTCAATGCAGGAAGCGTATAAAGTTTTCAGTAAAATATTAGTTATTAATACGGCTAAAGAAACCGGTATGGTTACTCTAGCGGTTGAGCATGTATCTCCAAGCGTAGCAAAACAATGGGTTACTTGGTTAATCGAAGATATCAATAAAGTCATGAAAGAGCGAGATGTTGCGGAAGCAAACCGCAGCAGCGAGTTTTTAAATAAGCAGATTGCTCTAACCAATGTCGCCGATATTAAAACGATTCTTTACAAGCTAATTGAAGAACAAGCTAAAACCATTATGTTCGCTGAAGTAAGAGACGAATACGTATTTAAAACCATAGATCCAGCACTAGTCCCTGAAGAAAAGGCAAAACCTAAACGCGCATTAATTTGCGTATTAGGCACAATGCTTGGCGGTATGTTAGGTGTGATGTTTGTTTTAATTAGGCACTTCATGAGAAAAGAGCAGAGCCTAGAGCCTAGAGCCTAGAGCCTACTTTTCCCTTTTTTTGAGGGCCTATTGGGACTGTTTTAAGAAAAAACATAAAACCTAGGCTCTATAAGGGATAGCGACAAATCGACTGTCTCAAAATGGTAAAAATGTGTCTCATCTTGGTTTGAAGGTCTGAGATGCAAAAGTGTAATTCTTCAATTTTGGCACTCAAAAGCCAAGAAAGCCAAATGAAATCCTGCATTTTTAAAGGGCTGAAAGCAGATTGATTATATCTTATTTGTGAATTGGTTCTTTAAAATAATGAAGTTTAAAAGTCCAATCTGAGAATAAAAATGGGATCGACTTGTAGATTGTTTTAGTGTTGTTTAATACCTCTACGCTTTTCTAGGAGTAAGATAATTTCAAAACTAACAAATCCATTTATGCACTTTTCAGTTATCAAAGACTTTTGCCAAAAAGGCAAAGTAAATCATAAATTATCAGATAGTATTTTACTGACTATTTGTGGTGTTTTTCCGGTCAAGACTCTTGTGAAGGTACAAGCTACTTCGGCAATAGCCGTTTAGATTTCCTAAAATCATATGGTGATTTTACCGATGGTGTCCCTTCACCTGATGTCATCGCCAGAGTAATGGGCAAGATTAATCCCAAAGAAATGCAAAGAGCATTTATTGATTGGATGAACGATTGTCACGAGTTAACTAAGAGTGAAGTGATAACTATTGATGATAAGGCGGTTCGAGGTTCATACAATAAATCTCGTGGCCAATCAGCCATACATATAGTAAACGCAATCGCTACTTAAAATGGTGTGTGTCTCGCTCAATTTAAGGTGTACCTGAAGACTTATGAGATAGTGGAAAGTGGGCTGCTGCGGCTTACTTTAGCCACCAATACTTAAGAGACACCATGTCCAGGGTTATTGCCGTTTGTGACAGGGAGGATGGCATCCTGAGTTATATCCAAGATAAACGAAAACTCCATGAACATTTTGTTATTCGAGCAAAGCATGCCAGAAAAATCATGGAGTCAGAAGCCACTTTATTTGAACACCTTGAGTCGCAACCTGAACTAGGCACATACACCATTGATATTGGACAGAAAGGGACAAAAGACCATAAAGGGAAACCGATTAATCTAGCAGCAAGAAAAGCGCAATTGAGCGTTAAAGTTGAACAAGTGACATTAAACACTAAAGCAGAAGCTCAACCCATCAATATCGTATACGCTAAGAAACATCGTCTAAAACTGAAAGTTAACCTTTACGCTGGTTATTGTTAACTACAGCACTGCATATAATTGATATTTATACGGCTGGATGGTGAATTGAGGATTTTCATAAAGCGTGGAAAATGGGAGCAGGTGCGGAAGGTCAACGCATGAAAGAGCCAAAAATTTTAGAAAGAGCTGTATCGCTGCTCGCATTTATCGGCGTGAGGTTACTGCAACTAAGAGAGTCAATGACTATCCCGTATTACTTACGTAAGAAAAGGTTAATTGAAGCCGCTCAGTGCATTGAAGAGCAATGCTGCGATGCGGTACTCGAAGAAGATGAGTGGAGACTATTGATGCGGATCTATAAACCCAGAGGCCATAAAAACACCGGTGCGCCGAGTTTGAAATGGGCCTATCAGTCGATAGCAAAATTGGGTGGATTTACCGATACTAAACAAACGAGCATTGTAAGTTGAGGGGCGATTTGGGAAGGCTGGAATACTCTACAATCCCATGTTGTGGGTTACCGAATGGCGAAGAACATGTAGGCTGATTGTGAGAGCGTAAGAGATCTGATCAAGAGACAGCGACTATCCTGAAGCAGGTATGCTGAATTTAGCTTTAACTGATTATTTCTTTGGTTTAAATAAACCTTTTTTCACAAATGATTTCTTCTATTTGTTGTCGGTATTATTTGCTGTTTTTAAGGTGAACATTTGAAGAATATTTTTTTTAGAAATTTGAGAGTATCAGTTATTTCTCAATTTCTTAGTATTGCTCTTGGTTTAATTAGAGCAACGATAATCCCTTTCTACCTTGGAGTGACAGAGTTTGGCTATTGGCAAATTTATGTGCTCTATGTTGGATTAATTGGAATATTGTCTTTAGGTTATATAGATGGAATTTATTTAAATTATGGCAATTTTTCAGCGGCTGATCTCCCATTAAAGCGACTCAGAAGTTCATTACTGATTTATGTGGGTGTAATGCTAATAATAACCCTAGTTTTGTACTTTTTTATTGATTTTTTAGGTTTTGATGATTCTAAGAAAAGTGCTCTTTATTACTCCTTGGTAAATATTGTTTTAATTGGTCTTACTTCGTATATATACATAGTCCTTCAAGTTACTAATCAAATTGCTACGTATAGTAAGTATGTCGTTATCGATAAGCTAGTTTTTATTCTATTCTTACCATTATTATTTTTATTTGGAAATTTTTCTTTTCAATCCCTAATGGTACTCGATATAGTTAGTCGGTTTCTCCTTCTTTTGTTCTTGTTATTTAACTTTAAAGTTTATTTTTTTGGCGCAGTCGATAGTTTTTATTCCGGAGTTAGAGAGTATCTAAGCAATATTAATGATGGAATTAAGTTGATGATCGCAAATATGGCAGGTATGATAATTCTTGTAATAGGACGAATTTATGTTGAAAGTAATTTTTCGATTGAAGACTTTTCTGTATATTCATTTGGCATTTCGATTACAAATTTATTTTTAATAGCAATTGGTTCTATTGGCCTTGTTTTATACCCAACTATAAAACGTATAGAATTCAGTAGATACAAGATTTTATTTGATGGTATGGACCAGCTTACTGGTGCACTTTTGTTTTCTGCATTATTATTTTTTTATCCAACATACTATTTTGTTTCAGAGTACATGATTGAGTATACTAAAGTTCTTCCTTTTTTAAATTTACTCTTTATCATTTGTGCATTGGAAGGGAAAATGCAAATTGTCTTGAATACTTTTTATAAATGTATGAGACGAGAACGTGCAATGATTAAAGCCAACATTTTTACAGTTATTATTACAGTTATTTTGTTTGAGGTTAGTAGTCGAGTGTTTGACACTGTCTATTTTGTTGTTTTATCTATAGCTGTTGCGATGTTCTATCGCGTGACGTCTTCGACTTTTTATTTTAGGAGCGAGTTGGGTCTGAAAATGAAATTTATGAACTTGGATATTTTCCTAGTCCTTTCTTTCTATTTGCTCACGGAGTTACTACCTATTTTGTTATCTTTTTATTTGTTTGGGCTTCTTTCATTATTTTCTATTTTTATTGTTTATAGGAAATACAGATCAGGAATAATTTCTTTTGGATAGAAAAAATTTAGTTTTTGTAGTGGGATGTTATCGACCTTATCCATCTGCTGTAGGTGTGTGTGCGGAAAAAATAATCGATATATTTAAGATTTATAATGATGTGACTGTAATTTCAATTAAAGATAGATGCGACCTTCCAGATGATGAAACTTACAATGGTTACAATTTAGTCAGAGTTACAACTGCTTACAATAGAAAGAGATTCAAAATCTCAGCACAACAGTCCTCGCTAAGTTTAATCATTAGACTTAAATTGATTTTTATGAAATTCATGAGGTTGTTAACAATATTGTGTTCCAATGTAACGATTGATAAGGATTTGGTCAATTCTTATTACTTTGAACTAAAAAAAATAGCTGATAAGAAAAAAATTGATGTAATTATTCCTCTTTGCTTTCCATTTGAATCTATAGTTGCTGCATCAAAATTTAGTGATCATATTGATCAAACTGTCCAGGTAATACCATATCTTTTTGATAATTTTGCTAATAGTGCTAGTTTGCATCGATTCAATTGGAATAGGAAACTTAAACTTGAAGCAAATAAATCACTTGAGTTAAAAATGCTTGAGCTTTCTAATGCCGTATTCGCAATGCACCCTTTGAAAGACTATTTTCAATGCAATTTCCCAACAGAACTTCTTAAAAAAATTTCATATGTAGAACATCCTTTATTAGATAGGTCTGATTTTCAAGATAAGTCAATAAAAGTTAATGATAAAATTCATCTTATTTATGCAGGCGGTTTATTCAAGAATGTTCGTGAACCAACGTATATGCTCAGATTGTTAGAGAAGGTTAACGTAAATGTTCCTATTATAATCGATATCTATTCATTTGGTAATGCATCTGAAGAAGCCAATAAATATAGTGCTAAACATAAATATTCTTTTTTTCATGGTCAGGTTCAGCGTGATGAAATAATATGTTCATATTCGTATTGTGATGTACTGGTAAATTTAGGGGAGATCGAAGGTAAGCAAATATCAAGTAAGATATTTGAATATATGTCATTAGGTAAACCTTTAATCCACATTGCTTTTACTAAAAATTGTGTAGTAAGTAAATTATTGAAAAAATACCCACTAGCAATGGTTATATGTATTGAGGATGATTTCGAAAGTAATTCGATTCTAGTAACTAATTTCCTTATTAAATACTCTAAAGAAAGATTGGTTTTTGATTTCGTTCAGAATTTGTTTTTCGATGCAACTCCACAATATACTGTAGATAAAATGATTGATATTATATATGGCGAAAGGTTAAGATAAGTTGAATGTTCCAATTAATCCAATTTCGTCTGTAGAAGTGGTCTCCTAACTTACACATTGACCACGACTTTGCAAAAATAGGCATACTAAATATACTTCTATAAGTTTTATTCCTGCAGTAAACAGATGCACATAATTGAGTGGACAAAAAAATACTTAATTGTAGAACAAATAGCTAAGTTGTTAAAGTTATTTATAAGTGCTTGTATTGTAGAGGAAAGCTCATGAGAGCCTGCATTTTAAAAGGGATGAAAGCACACTGATTTTATCTTATTTGTGAATTGGTTCTATAAAATAATGAAGTTAAAAAATGCAATCTGAAAATAAAAATGGAGTCGACTTGTAGATCGATTTGAGTGTTGTATAAAACCCCTACGTCTGACTCTTCTACACAAATCTGAATCAAGTTGAACTTTAATAAAGATTGATGATCTGATCTAGTAATTCAATCTGATTTCGGGTGTGGCAATGTCAATTTTTAATGTGGATAAGTGGGCGAAAAATCACTTCAATAGTACAAACTTAGGTCTGAGGGATCCCCTCATAAATCAGCCATAGCATAGCCATATTTGAGCAACTGATTGGCGAATAATACCCAGGCCGCCAGCAATTCTTTCTCCGTGATTTGATAATCAGGCCGCCTGAGTACCTCCAATCCCAAGCGAATCGTTGAGAGTACCGTTCGATGCCCAATGGTATTGGCCTGAAAATGCTTATCCCAGCCCTGTTGCTGTGCGTGTAAACCAACTAGCCACAACAGGCATTGAACCATCAACGCTATCAGTAGGATGATGTCGAATCGCTCTGGACTGTTGGTACGACTTTGGCGTAAGCCAAAGCCGTATGCCGGGC
>NZ_JAKKRK010000042.1:0-46974 GCF_025654545.1 Shewanella sp. SM20
TTTCGACCTAACTTTCGACCTAACTCAGTCAAGGTCAGTGTCTTACATTCAATCAGTGCCTTAGAGGCCAGCATCAAGCTGTTTAATCGTTTTAGGTGAAGTTCTGGGCAGTATTGGTGTAAAGAATGTTGTAGGATATTGGCTTCGCGCATCTTGTTGTCCAAGTGTAGTTTTTAGCGAAACCATTTGATCATGCAACAAGATGCGCTTCCACTCTAATTTGATGATTTATTTGTAAATCATCAGGGGATTCTTCAGCACTCAGTGGCGATGAACCTCAAGTGTTGTTTCATTGTGGTCAGAGCCGACATTCCCACGCCTTTTTACCAGGAATCGAGCTGATGACAGTTCGCTTTCACCCCGGCGGCGCGTTTCATTTACTTGGCATTGAACTGCAAGATATTCTGTCTGCCGCATCAATGAAGGCTATTGATGCGACGCAATTGCAGCTAACAGGATTGGATCAACTGCTATCGCAACTGGCGGAAACCAATCAGCCAGCCCAACGCGTCGCCCTACTTGAGCACTGGTTATTGCAGCTCACCCAGCAGCAATGTGATGCGGCCTTATCTCGACATAAAAGCGCTATGATTAGCTTAGTGCAGGCGAGTTTACCAAAGCTTACTCAAACCCAAGCCAGTTTAGAGGATTTCTATAGGCAACTGCCCTTAAGCCGCCGTCAATTTGAACGAAGATTTAAACAAGAAACCGGATTGTCACCCGCGCAGTTACTGCAATTAAACAGAGTCAAAATCGCCCGCAATTTACTCAGCCAATCACCTAACCTCAGCCTAGTGCAGGTCGCATTCGATTGCGGATTTTACGATCAAGCCCATCTACATCAACACTTTGTACGGGTGACACAGCAAACACCAGGACAATACAAAAAGCGTAAAATGTCGCAAATATCCAATCCTACGTCGCGCTAACCGCTTAGATTGAAGCCTCAGCTTATAGGAGGCTTTTATGTCAGAACGAATACCACGCCAGCAAATTTATCAGCTACAACCCGCACTCGCCAACGCACTGTTAAGCTTAGACAAAGCAGCGGGCGACTCCCACTTTTCGCCATTACTGGTGCATTTAGTCAAGCTTAGAGCATCGCAACTCAATGGCTGTGCTTTCTGCCAACGCATGCACGCAGAGGAAGCCAGAAACGATGGCGAAGAGCAACTGCGTTTAGATTTACTTGCCGCTTGGCATGAGGTCGATGGGGTATTTGATGAACAGGAACGAGCAGCTTTAGTGTGGACAGAAATACTCACCCAAGTTGCGTCGGCCCCCGTCCCTGATAGTCAATATGCTCAGCTGGCCGAGCACTATTCCGAGAAAGAAATTGTCGACCTCACCAGCTTAATCATTGCCATTAATGGCTGGAACCGCGTCGCGATTGCCTTCCATTTACAGCCCATCTAGCGGCAAATAAATGGACAAATAAACAGGGCACCGAATCGGGTGCCCTGCTTGTTAATATCACTATGTAGTTCTTATCACTATACCATTTGTATAACTAACTTAATGTCAGTGCCACTATTTTAAGTGGATGATTGTCATCGAACGAAGGGAAATCCTCATGGGGATCGAGCCAAGTGTGCGTAGTGACTGTACGGCCTTGTTTTTCAACGCAGCGCACTAAACTGTCAAACCATGCTTGGCGCTCGACTTTCGCCACATTGTTACAGCAAACGATAGTGCCACCGACTTTGGTCGCCATTAATGCGGGCTTGAACAAACCTTGATAATCATTGACCAAATCAACAATACCAAAAGCACTCTTGGCATAACGCGGCGGATCGAGGAACACCAGATCAAACTGGGTTTGCGCCAATTTGGGATAACTCGGTAATTTTTGATTGCGACGCCCTCCCACACTCAAGCCTGCCAATTGGCGCAGGACCGGAAACGCATCACTCTGCACAAACTCACATACATTCGACACCTGATTTAACGCCGCATTCGCTTTGCCCGTCGCTAAAGCAAAGGAAGAAAAATCAACATTCATCACCTGAGTCGCGCCGCCGATGGCTGCCGCAGTACCAATGCCGCAGGTGTAGGAAAACAAATTCAGCACAGTTTTATCTTGGCTGTGTGCCCGCACATATTCGCGGCCAATGCGCATATCAAGGAATAACAGCGGATCTTGTCCTTCGTGGCGCAGTTTAGTGCTGAACTTGATGCCATTTTCCTGCATTACTCGCTCAGAACTCGCAATCTCTGTCAGTGCGGGAGATAAGGCATTCAATACACGGGAATGGCCTAATGAACGATCGTTATACACTATCGGCAAATCGGCCTGTTGCAACAAAACAGTGCCGACATCAACCAACTCTTCGTCGGTTAAGGTCTGATGAAAACTCTGCACTAGCCAAGTATCGCCATAACGGTCGATATTCAAGCCACTGACGCCTTCGACTGTGCCATGGAACACCCGAAAACAATCGGTTTGATCCTGTTCTGCTTGTTGTAAAAAATCATGGCGTTTCGCCAGAGCCGTCGATAACAGCGTTTGAATAGACATAAAAAGCGGGACTCGCGCAGCGGAAACCTGCGTAAGGTTTCAAGAGGGAAAACGGCATAATACCAAACTAGGTCGCAGAATATCGGAAAAGTTCGCCCCGAAAACAGCATAAACACCGACTAACACCCAAATGGGGGGAACTCTATGTCCCCCAACCCGCCAAGCCTGTTATAACCAAGTGCACGGAATAATTTTCAAACAAAGATGTAGGTTAAATCACTTCAAGCAACGGCTCTAACCCTGGCGCCGTTTTAGTCGGCACAAACTCTATCACCTCAAACTCAGCGACATCGGCAATGCAGAAAGGATCTTGCTGCAAAATAGCCTCTAGCGCCGCGCGACTTTCAGCCTTGGCGAGGATGACGCCACCGGTACGTGGCACCTTACGACCCGAGGCGACAAAAGTCCCTGCGGCATAATACTCATCAAGATAAGCAATATGGGCGGCTAAATGTAACTCCACTTCTGCAATTGGCTTTTTATAGGTAAGCGAGACAACAAACATAGGGATCCTTTAATCAACTGAAAAAATTTAAAATAATCGAACGAAAAACGCTTAATCTGGCGATCATCATAAGCTAAGTACCTATCTGATCCCACCATATCTAGGCTGGCTATTATCATAGTGCAGAGTGCGCGACTTTCGAGTCAAGCTATCAGCATCCGTACTGGATATTTATTGCATGCTGAGTCTGATTAAGTGCATTGAACTCGCCGTCAGTTATGCTGCGGTTGATTTTATCACTCAGTTAACATCCGCAATAACAATACCCTTTTATCTGAAAAATAATGCAATGACTGATCATCAAGTATTCTAACAAGATTAGAGAGTTATTTGAGCATTCCAGCAAGCCTATGACTATTGATAAACCGTCTAAATGCGTTACACCTATGTTTCCATCCAGTTACTAAGCCATGATGAATACGTATGTAAGCAGTTGTGCAAAAATCTACGCCGAGGCTACTATAAATCCGCTCGTTTCACCCTCTGCTTGTGGGGTTTGAAATCTGTGAGGTCGTTTCTGATAGGGTTACATACAAGGATTGCTATCAGGCTTAAGTTCTTTCTGCTGACTGGCTTTAGGCCACTCACTTGGGCTAACCCCTTTGAATTAAGGTGTTAGCCCAAATTTGAAATGAATTTATCGGCGAATATGCTTCTGAGGGAGGAGTATATTCGCTATTTTTTCACAGAGTACACTCATTCATCGCATGCGCGAAAGCACCATGAATAAGCCATGAATCTGACTCTTGGCTTTTATTGTATGCTCTTGGCTGTGATGAAATAGCTCACCACATAAAAGCAAAGTACAGTGCCAATCCATTGCTAGGCAAAACAATTAAAACAATAAGCACTCAAGGCAGAACGACTGCCAGCAACAGAAAGGAAGTTCAATGTCTTCGAATTACCAGCAAGATCCCCATCAAGCCGCAGCGCCTCAGTTGCCGCATGCATTCAAGCAACAACCTGAGCTGAGTTTCTGGCAAATTTTTAATATGTGTTTCGGTTTTTTAGGCATTCAATTTGGGTTTGCCCTGCAAAATGCCAACGTCAGCCGCATTTTTCAAACCTTAGGGGCTTCTATCGATGAAATCCCCATACTGTGGATTGCCGCGCCGCTAACGGGTTTATTGGTTCAACCTATTATTGGTTATTTGAGTGATAACACTTGGGGACGCCTTGGCCGTCGCCGCCCCTATTTTTTGATTGGCGCGATTTTTACTACCCTTGCCATTTTTATCATGCCGCACTCGCCTACCCTGTGGATTGCCGCCGGCATGTTATGGATCATGGATGCCTCGATCAACATCGCCATGGAGCCATTTCGCGCCTTCGTCGGTGACAATTTACCGAAAAGCCAACGTACTCAAGGCTATGCCATGCAAAGCTTTTTCATCGGCATTGGCGCTGTGGTGGCTTCGGCCTTACCCTATATTTTGACTCACTTTTTTGATGTTGCGAATACTGCACCAGCAGGTGAAATTGCCGATTCAGTGCGTTATGCCTTCTATTTCGGTGGCGCAGTGTTATTGCTCGCCGTCAGTTGGACTGTCGTATCGTCAAGAGAATATTCCCCTGAAGAACTAGCCGCCTTTAACGCAAAACAAGTCGATGCTGAAGATGAAACTTTAGCCCGCACTCGTACCCGCAAGGATTATCAATTTGCCTCCTTCGTATGGATGGGTCTCGGCGCCCTGCTCACCTTCGCTATTGGGGCGCAAGATTTAGACAAGCAGCTGTATATTTTGAGCTTAGGGATTTTCGCCTTTGGCCCATTACAACTGTATTGCGCGCTGCGTTTGGGCCATTCACAACCCGCTGAACGCAATAAGCTCGGCATGGTATTTAGCGTGGTCGATGACTTGTTCCATATGCCCAAAGCCATGCATCAACTGGCGATCGTGCAGTTTTTCTCTTGGTTCGCACTGTTTGCCATGTGGATTTACACCACTGCCGCCGTGACGTCTTACCATTTTGGCAGCAGCGATGTGTTGTCCCAAGCTTATAACGACGGCGCAGATTGGGTCGGCGTACTGTTCGCCTCCTACAATGGTTTTGCCGCCATTGCCGCGATTTTTATTCCTATGCTGGCTAAGCGTATTGGCATCAAGCTAACCCACACAGCCAATATGTTCTGTGGTGGTATAGGTTTGATTAGTTTCTTTTTTATTAAAGACCCAAGCCTGTTATGGCTGCCTATGATAGGTGTCGGTATCGCGTGGGCGTCAATTTTATCTGTGCCCTACGCCATGTTGTCGGGCATGTTACCCCCGCAAAAAATGGGCGTTTACATGGGGATTTTTAACTTCTTCATCGTCATCCCGCAGCTTCTTGCCGCCAGTGTGCTGGGTTTAGTGCTCAATGGTCTGTTCGATGGTCAACCTATTTATGCACTGATCACAGGTGGCGTCTTGATGATGTGTGCAGGCATTGCCGTATTATTTGTCGACCAAGACATTGTCGAACAAAATAACTCAAATAATCAAATTGCAGCGATGAACCGCAAGACCCACTCAATCACGAAAGCCACAAGCAAATTAACGAATAAAATTAACAAATAAAAGTTAGCTCTTTATAGCAGCGATACACATTAGGCGACATGCAGCAATGCATGTTAAGCGCGGTGAATTCGGTCATTTGGCTAATCACAGCTGCATAAAATATCTTTATCAATTCAATCACTATAAAAATAAAACCATTATTTGGGGAGAACGAGATGGAATCGAGTCCTACGCCGCAGCAGGATCTGCACACCAGCCAAAACCGTCACACACAAGCGTTAACAAGGCACAGCCGCCTAGCGCTTGCCGTCGCCGCAAGCCTATTAGGGATAATAGGATTAGCGGCCTGTTCACCCACATCGAATTCAGCAACAACTGCCACAAGTGTGAATGCCGCGCCAAATGTGCAGCGGGTTGCGCCCGGCGCACCGGGTAAAGCGCCGACTTGGGCATTTTCGGGTAAAACCGGTATTGGAACGTCTTACGAGCCTTACACCCAAGGTCAATACCAAGATGCTAAGCAAAATCCCATTAGCCGTGTTTGGTTCTCCCTCGCCCAAGGTATTTTAACCGAAACCATGTATGGTCTTATTCACAATGCGCAGCTCAAAGAACTGCAATTTGTGATCACGGGAAATGGCTTTGTCGATACCGAAAAAGATAACACCATCAGCAGCATAGAATATTTAGATACAGATACTAATGGTCGCCCGCAATCCCTTGCCTATAAAATTATCAATAAAGATGTTGAAGGTAAGTATCAGATTGAAAAGCATATCTTTACCGATCCCAACCGCGACACTTTGATGATGCGTGTCACCTTTACCGCCTTTGAAGATGGCATTACACCGCATTTGTATGTCAATCCGCATATCGACAATGCGGGCGCCAATGATATCGGCCGCATCGACACTCATACTGACAGTCATGCTAATAATCAGGCGCTGGTGGCCTATACCGCCGCCAAAGACAGTAGCGTAATGACGGTAAAATCCGATCTGAATTTTGTGCAGGCTACGACTGGCTTTGTCGGTGTCTCCGATGGCCTAGCCGATTTGGCCGATAACGGCAAACTCGATACGCCCTATCAAATAACCAGTGCGCAAGATAAATCGACCGTCGGCAATATCGCCTTTACCGCAAGCTACCCTACGCTCATCAAAGCCAAACCCGTCACTTTTAATCTCGCCATCGGTTTTGGTAAAGATGAAGCACAAAGTTTAGCCAATGCCGATGCCACCTTGGCCGCAGGTTATGATGCTGTGCTCAGCCATTACAATGCAGGCTGGCACGATTACCTAAGCTCACTGCCCGCCATCGCTAACATGGCCAACAACACGACCGATAACGGTAAGCTGCTGTATACCAGCGCTATGGTCTTGAAAGCGCAGGAAGATAAAACCTATGCGGGCGCACTTATCGCCTCGTTATCTAATCCTTGGGGCGATACGGTTTCGGCAGCCGTGCCGAGCACTGGCTATAAAGCGGTATGGCCGCGCGACTTTTACCAATGCGCCATGGCATTCCTCGCCATGGGTGACACGCAAACGCCCAAAGTGGCCTTCGAATACCTGAAAAAAGTGCAAGTGACCGAAAAGACGCCCGGCTTTACGGGTACGCCCGGTTGGTTCCTGCAAAAGACCCATGTGGATGGCCAAATTGAATGGGTCGGCGTGCAACTCGATCAAACTGCCATGCCTATCATGCTCGGCTGGAAACTCTGGCAAGCGGGCGTACTCACCCCTGATGAGATCAGTCACTGGTATCAAGAGATGCTCAAAGGTGCAGCGGACTTTTTGATCAGCGGCGGTGACGTCAATCTGGATTGGAATCACACCCAAATCACCCCGCCCAAAACCCAGCAAGAGCGTTGGGAAGAACAAGCGGGTTACTCCCCCTCAACAACGGCCGCAGTGATTGCCGGTCTTGTTGCCGCGAGTGACATCGCCAAAGAAGCCAAGGATATCGACTCCAGCAGCCGTTATCTTGCTGCCGCTAAAAGCTTAAGTGACAGCTTGGAAAAGCATTTAGTCACCACCCAAGGATTATTGAAGAACAGCGCAGGCGTCAGCCCGCCTTACTATTTACGTTTAAGCCCGAATGGAAAGCCAAATACTAGCGATACACTGGCGGCAAATAACGGTAAGCAAGGTTTAGATCAGCGTCAAATCCTCGATGGCGGATTTTTAGAACTAGTGCGTTATGGCGTGCGCGGTGCAACTGACAAGCTCATCAAGCAAAGCCTTCAACTGATTGATAATACAGAGCTTGAACCAAATCTACGCATAAAATACGAGTTTACCGCCAAAGATGGCAGCACTATCCCAGGCTTTAGACGTTATGGTAACGACGGCTACGGTGAGGATACGGTTTCTGGCAATAACTATGCGGAATCCGGCAGCAACAGCGCCGATCAACGCGGCCGAATCTGGCCATTCTTCACCGGCGAGCGCGGTCATTTTGAATTAGCACTCGCCCAAGCAAAAGGTGAGCTAACAGGCAATAACGCGCAGCAAACCAAGCAGCAGTTAATCAACACCTATGTGCAAGGCATGGAAACGTTTGCGAATGCTGGCATGATGTTACCCGAGCAAGCGTGGGACGGTGTCGGCGACGCCACCCGTTATCATTACCAACTCGGACAAGGCACCAACTCTGCCACACCGCTTGCCTGGACCCATGCCGAATACATCAAACTGGTGCGCTCAATGACCGATGGCCAAGTCTGGGATTATTACCCTATCGTCCCAGCGGCATTGAAATGACAAGTTGAAATAGCCGATTAAAATAGCGCATTAGCTTAACAATACTTTGATAAATTGCAGGCTAGAACAGCATCCTAGATATTGTTCTAGCTTTTTTATAGACGGTTTTATGATGCCTGATTTAGCGCCCGCTTTTCATAGGCTTATGCTGCGGGTAATCTTGCGGCGTGCAACCAAATTGCATTTTAAAGGCGGCACTGAAACTGCTGACACTCAAATAACCTAAACTATGGGCCACCATAGTTGTGCTCTCCCCTTGGCTTAAGCTCTCAAGCGAATTTAACAAACGAAATCTTTGTCGCCATTGTCGATAAGTAAGCCCAGTTTCAGCTTTGAATAGTCGCTCAATAGTTCTCACACTCGCGCCGCCCATTTCGGCTAACTCGGTCAGTGAGTAACTCACTTTTGGACGTCGGATCAGCGTTTGGATCAAGCGGCTGAGTCTTGGATCTGAGCCAGCAGGTAAATGGGCATCCAGACTGTCCAGAGTTTGAAGCTCATCGATGGCAACCAAACCCAGCCGATGCAGTTGTCCACTGTCCATAAGATGTGAACTTTCACAAAGTTTAAGCACTAATTCGCGCATCAACGCTGTCATCGTCACCATCACCACTTGCGTATCCTGTGGCCTAACATCATAGCTAGGATCAATATAGATATTGCGAGTATGGGCGTGGGTTTCACTGTTCACTTGATGGGGCAAATTGCAAGGGATCCAAACGGCATGGGTTGAGGGTACCACCCAAACGGCATTTTCACTGCGAACACGTAACAAGCCTTTGACGGCCCAAAGTAACTGACCCCGCGGGTGCGAGTGAGGCTCGATACCCGCTTCCGCCGCCATATTGCGAGTATGGGTCAGCACGGGCCGATTGGCATCTATGATAAACGCCGCATCACTGGGTGTTAATAATGTCGCTTTAGGAACATGTTTTGACATATTACCCTCTTAAAACGCCAAACTAAGTCAGCTATCTTAGTAGGCATCTTTTACGTATTCAACCCAATAGGTCGGTAAACATGAAACGTTTTATTGGCGTTAAACAGCTAGCGTTTTTCAGTGCACTGTTGATCGCTACTTTACTTGCGCTTTTTCCGCTAAGTCAGCATCCCGCGGTGTTTTCCTACAGCGCAGGCGTAGTGTTAGTGACCTTGATGTTTTGGAGCACAGGTTTCTTCCCGCCCTTTATGGCGGGGTTAATCTTTTTTGCCCTTGCCACCATTTTTAAACTCATTGAGCCGAGTATACTTTTCTCCGGATTCGGCTCAACTGCGGTGTGGTTAATCATTTCAGGGTTTGTGATCGGCAGTGCAATCACTCAGTCAGGTTTAAGTCGCAGAATGGCCAGTTTGATTGCCCCAATACTGACCACAAGTTATCCACGCTTAATTGCGGGTTTGGTCTTTAGTGCCGTGCTGCTTGGCTTTGTGATGCCCTCATCCGTTGGCCGTGCAGTGGTACTGGTGCCTATTGGTATGGCGTTAGCCAAGCAAGTCGGTTTTGCTCGTGGTAGCCATGGGCGGATAGGCATTGCGACCGCCTTGGCACTGGCGTGTAACATGCCCAGTTTTGCCGTGTTGCCCGCGAATATTCCCAACATGATATTAGCGGGTTCCAGTGAGAATCTATTCAATATCCACTTTGGTTATACTGAGTATCTCTTATTGCATTTTCCAATCCTTGGTTTACTCAAATCGATATTGATTGTGGCGCTAGTTATCTTCCTATTTCCTGCAAAAATTGATAAAAATCAGCCTGAACGCGTTATTGAAAAAGAAGCTTATAACCTTGGTATGCAAAAGAAAGTTGCACTGTTACTGGCGATTACTTTGCTCTTTTGGGTGACTGACTCGCTGCACGGCATCAACCCCGCTTGGGTAGGATTAACAACGGCTATCTTGTTATTGCTCCCAAAATGGGGAGTGCTTGAGCCTAAGAGTTTTAATAGTTCAGTGGATTTGTCGACCGTCATTTTTGTCGCGGCGGCCTTAGGTCTGGGAGCATTGGTCAATCATTCCGGGCTCGGCACTGCGCTAGGTCAACTGTTCAGTGAATGGTTACCCTTGCAGCAAGGGGCATCGTTCCTGAATTTTATGTCGTTATCGTTAATCGCGACGCTAACAGGATTAGTGGCAACGGTTCCAGGCGTGCCGACTGTGTTATCCCCCATGGCGGCAGACTTTGCCAATGCAACTGGCTTCTCCACCCCTGCGGTATTAATGACGCAGGTGATCGGGTTTTCAACCGTGATTTTTCCTTATCAGGTGGCTCCTTTGATTTTGGCGATGCAATTATCCCAAGAGCCATTAACTAAAATACTTCGCATCACCTTACCTCTAGCGGCAATAACTCTAGTTGCACTTATTCCACTGGATTATCTGTGGTGGCTATGGCTCGGTTGGATAGCCTAAACCCTCACCATTGGCGGTATTCATGCCGCCAATGGTGGATTTTAGAGCGGTTATATCAAGAACTCACAAGGCCCACGTCCAAAGCGCGATGCTCAGGTGACTGAGTAAAACTCAATTACTTGATCTTGAGTTGGTAAACACTCGTTGTGCCACTAACTTCATTGCCTATTATTAACAAAGGATTACCGTTAGGGCTTTTATCGGCACTGACAAATTTCATCCCTTCTGGTCCCAAATCACCCGCCAATGTTGCATCACCTTTGACTGCACCTGTAGCGGTATCGACAACGAAGTCAGCTTCAAAATCACGGTTCACAACATAGTCGACAAAATGCACATCAAAAGGATTAGTCACGTCATAGATCATAAAGCCAGAGGTACGTTCTAAACCAACAAAGGCATATAGTCGTTGACCAATTTGGCCTAGGGCTAAAGCTTCTGGCTCTGGCCCCTTGTCATCGCTGCGACTATCACCTTTATTTTCTTCGTTGTTATTGTTGAACTTATCCCCCAGTAGTGCGGCGGTAATACGTTCAAAATCACTGCCACTGTCAAACACTTGCTGACCATCAGCATTCCAAATCGAGAAGGAACGAGCACCAAAGCTCACGACTTTGTCGTAGTCGCCATCCTTATCATCGTCCCCCATGCTCGTCGTTACCTTAAGACGCGCTAATTGGGTTTTATCTTTTGCGGCGGCAAATTGTGGGTGATTCGGGTCGAGCACTAAATCCCCTGCGCGGGCTTCTTCCGAAAAAGCCGCATAGTCACGGGAGTCACCTTCATTCGCAGTCACAATAAAGTCAGTGTTATTCCAACGGTAGCTAGCAAGGGTATCGGGTTGATACATGCCGTACACCCCAGTGTAGCTTTGCAGGTTCACAAGATTGTCTTTGTCACTCGCATCAATTTTATTCACATCAAGCCCGTAATCTTTGAGGCCTAGTGGTAAAATCTTTGAGACTTTCGCATTGGCGATATCAATCACGGCAATAGCATTGTTCTCTTGTAAACTGACAAATGCACGGCGGTTATCTTGGCTAATGGCGATATATTCAGGTTCTAAATCCTGCGCCACACTCGCCATTGGGCCATTAATTTTAATGTCAGCGGTGATTTCAGTTGCACGCGCACCGCCATGATTAAACACACTAAAATCTATGATGGTCGCAGCGGCTGCAGGCTTACCGTCAGTAATCGCAATCAGCGCAACACTGCCTTCAGGATCTAAGGTATAAGCAGGATTAGGTTCGCCTTCATTGGCCACGAGTAAAGTTTTACCGTCGTGGGTGAACACTACATTATCGGGTAAAGCACCGACTTCGACGGCGCTGATAAACTGTGGAGCATCTGTGCCATTAAGCTGATAAAAAGCTACAAAACCATTGGCTTGAGTTTTATTGCCTGCAGAGTCACCACGCTCAATGGCAGCCGCTAACAAGTTGCCTGAAATACTCACGCTGTTAACGCTACCCATAAAGGTTTGACCCACATCCTTAGCAACATCGAGTTCAGCTAATTTGTCGAGATTATTCAATGCTAAAGGATCTGTGGCGTTTGATGCAGTCACTAATAAGCTGCCATCGATAATATCGACTTTGCCGCTGATCGCATTGACCACAAAAATACGGTTAGATGCACTGTGATATTCAACGATTTCGGCAGCACTTAAGCCATAAACGCCAGTCTGATGACGACCAATCAACTCTGCTTTTAAGCTTGCAGTTTGTGGCTGGCAAACATATTGGGTTTGCGCGACTGCAATTTCACTGTTATCCAATTGTCCATTATGGTTGGCATCTAATCCGGTATCGATACGCTGACCACCGGCGGGACAATTTGCATCACCAATAGTTAATGCGGTCACTTTAACCAGTGAATTTAAGCCGTTGTCGCCTTTATCACCTGCTGCGCCATCATCACCGCTGCAAGCACCTAGCAATAAGCTCGCCATAATGGCGGCTGCAAGCGGGAGTCGTTGTGTTTTCATCGTGTCATTCCTGAATATTTTATTTTTAGTAGGGTGAAGCTAAAGCCAACTAAATTAGTCAGCATAAAAGACACCTAGATGACAAAGCAGTGACACTCAGATGACAACTAACACTTTTGAATGAAGCATATTGGAGGATAACGGCTCGAGCCGCCAAGGTTATACCTCGATTATCGAGACTTGCTACTTAGTTACAATTTAATCGGTAAAATACGGTAAAGAAATCATCGCAAAGATTGGTTTATTTGTCCTAGCGCTTTACTATGCTATTGCTTAATGCCTTACCGTGAAAATTGATCGAAGCACAATTCACTTTTCCCCAAACACTGCCAATTAGCGCAAGATGCTGGCTAAAAATGGACGGATTAGAGTGAATTGTCCTAGTACAATTTAAACCACGCCGCATAACCCTGAGAAATACGCTTTCAATTCTTTCGCCACCCGAGGTAACAGTGGACCCACAATCACAACCTTCTGCCCATAACGGCAGACATATACCGAATTTAGCACTGCTTATTCCCATGCTAGCGGCGATTGTCGCGATCACACCATTGGCCATCGACATGTACTTACCTGCGATGTCGACATTGGCCCTTAGTTTTCATACCGATATCACAACAGTGCAACAGTCCCTGAGTATCTACTTAGCAGGTTATGCACTGGGCATGTTGTGTTTCGGTCCCTTAGCTGACCGCATTGGCCGTCGCCCTATGGTGATAATGGGGCTGAGTGGCTTTATGCTAACAAGTTTATTGATTGGTTTTGCTGGTCAAGTCGAAATCTTTCTTGGACTACGCTTTTTGCAGGCCTTTATCGGCGCAGCAGCGACTGTGGTGGTGCCGGGATACATCAAAGAAGTCTATGGCGACAATACCGCCAAAGGTATGTCTTACGTGAGTTTAATCATGATGTTAGCGCCATTACTGGCACCTAGCATTGGCAGCATTATCTTAGAACTCGGTGATTGGCATTTAATCTTCTTCATTCAATCTGCCTATGCAGCAACCCTGTTATTACTCGTGCTGTTTGCGCTAAAAATGCCCAGCGATAAAGATATGGATACCCGCAGCCAAAAATCGTTTCTTGGTGCCTATGCGACCGTATTTTCCCGATCTGGCGTTAAGTTAAACATTGCCAGCGGCGTGTTAACGTCTTTTGCGTTTTTCTGTTATCTCACCGCATCACCCTTCGTTTATATGGAAGTCTTTGCCTTAGATAAATCCTATTTTGCCATCTTGTTTAGCACCAACGTTGGCGCTTTGATGTTGGCCAATATCATTAATACTCGCATTGTCGGCCGCTATGGTTCGCTGCGTATGTTGCACGTATCGACCTTTTTTGGCGCTATTGCGGGAGCTGGTTTATTAACCGTCAACCTACTGGATATGAGCTATCATTTTACCGTGATCATGCTTATTCCTTTGATGGGCAGCCTAGGGGTGATGTCGGTCAACGCCGATGCGATAGTGCTGATGAAGTTCAAACAAGAAACCGGAACGGCAACAGCGGTTATTGGCACCTTAAGATTTGGCTGTGGCGCGTTAGCGGGGCCGTTATTAGCGGTGTTCTATGATGGCACAGCAGTGCCCTTCTCCGCCCTCATGTTAGGCTCTATTGCGTTAGTCGGCATTTGCCAATTTAATCGTCCAAAACATCAAATACAGCCGACGATTTAAGGATCTATTTTTAAGGGTCTATTTCTAAGAGCCATGGATACCAATGCCACATCGGCAACACATGTTTGATCGCGTGAAAACAGCGCATTAGCCTTCACTAATGTAGCAAATAAGTAATATTCAATCGCAACAGTTAAGTATCTGCTTATCTAACGTCCCACAGCAAAACGGCACTTTTAGTGCCGTTTTTGCTTTTTAAGCATCTAACAATCTGAAAAATATAAAATAAGTCCATAAATCAGCCTAGATTACTTGGCGATTCCAGCAAGTTCTCCACCCATTCAAACGTGAAATTGTTTCAAGTTGGTTACTTTTTACATAAAAGGCTTGAAATGTTGTTTTTTTTGAATATGATGAAATTCTGTTCATTGCAACAGTTGCTGCATCCTAAGGATGAATCACTTGTCTTCTACGAAGTCAGTTCAGCATTTCGGAGTCTGAATTACCCTTCAGGCTTAATTTTTAGAGCGATTACCGTCGCTGTAACAAAATACTGTTTACCGTAACGGTACTATGCAATAGGAGTTCCACATGGAGATGTTATCCGGCGCCAGCATGATAGTGCGTTCTTTGATTGATGAAGGCGTAAAGCACATTTTTGGCTATCCTGGCGGTTCAGTTTTAGATATCTACGATGCCCTGCACGTTATCCCAGGTATTGAACACATACTCGTTCGCCACGAACAAGCCGCCGTACACATGGCCGATGGCTACGCCCGCGCCACGGGTAAAGTGGGTGTGGTATTAGTCACTTCAGGACCCGGTGCCACCAACGCGATTACCGGTATTGCCACCGCCTACATGGACTCTATTCCCCTCGTCGTATTATCGGGTCAAGTACCGAGCAACCTTATCGGTAATGACGCCTTCCAAGAATGCGATATGATCGGCATCTCTCGTCCAGTGGTCAAACATAGCTTTTTAGTTAAAGATCCCACTCAAATCCCTGAAACGATAAAAAAAGCCTTTTATATTGCCTCTACCGGCCGTCCTGGGCCTGTGGTCGTCGACCTGCCAAAAGATTGCTTAAACCCAGCGCTACTGCACGAATATATTTATCCCGAAAGCGTGAAAATGCGCTCATACAACCCGACAACCTCGGGGCATAAAGGACAGATCCGTCGTGGACTACAGGCACTATTAGCGGCTAAAAAGCCTGTGCTCTATGTCGGTGGCGGCGCCATTATCTCGGGTTGTGATAAGCAAATTTTACAATTAGCTGAGAGATTAAATATTCCCGTCGTCAGCACACTTATGGGACTAGGGGCTTTTCCAAGTACCCACAAAAACAGCCTAGGCATGTTAGGGATGCACGGTCGCTACGAAGCCAACATGACAATGCATAACTGCGATTTGATCTTCGGTATTGGTGTGCGCTTCGACGATAGAACCACTAATAATGTGGAAAAATATTGCCCGAACGCGACCATTTTGCACATAGATATCGACCCCTCGTCTATTTCAAAAACTATCCACGTCGATATTCCCATCGTAGGGTCGGCCGACAGTATTTTAGACAGCATGTTGACACTGTTAGATGAATCGAACGAGCACAATGACAACGATGCCATCGCCACTTGGTGGAATGATATTGAGCAATGGCGCGGCCGCGATTGTCTGGCCTATGACAAAAACAGTGGTCGCATCAAACCACAGCAAGTGATTGAAACCTTGTATAAGCTGACCAATGGCGATGCCTATGTCGCCTCTGATGTTGGCCAGCACCAGATGTTTGCCGCCTTGTACTATCCGTTCGATAAGCCGCGCCGCTGGATCAACTCAGGGGGTCTAGGCACCATGGGGTTTGGCCTACCCGCCGCAATGGGGGTTAAAATGGCGATGCCTGATGCCACGGTTGTCTGTGTCACGGGTGATGGTTCAATCCAGATGAACATTCAAGAGCTTTCGACCGCGCTGCAATATGATACGCCGGTTAAAATTATCAACTTAAACAATCGTTTCCTTGGCATGGTTAAACAATGGCAGGACATGATTTACTCTGGCCGTCACTCACATTCCTATATGGATTCAGTACCTAATTTTGCCAAAATTGCCGAGGCCTATGGCCATGTAGGTATGACGATCAGCGATCCCGCCGAACTTGAGTCAAAAATGGCAGAAGCGCTGGCGATGAAAGACAGACTGGTCTTTATCGACATCATGGTGGATGAAACTGAGCACGTGTACCCAATGTTGATCCGTGGTGGTGCGATGAATGAAATGTGGCTGACCAAGACGGAGAAATGCTAATGCGTCGAATTATATCTGTATTATTAGAAAACCAATCCGGCGCCCTTTCTCGTGTGGTCGGTTTGTTTTCACAGCGCGGCTATAACATTGAAAGTTTAACGGTGGCGCCAACGGACGATATCACACTGTCGCGGCTTAACATCACAGTCGTTGCCGATGAAATGGTGTTAGAGCAAATAGAGAAGCAGCTACATAAACTCATCGATGTGTTAAAAGTTTCGAATATTACCGAGTCAGCTTATATTGAACGCGAATTAGCCCTTATCAAGGTCCGCGCCCAAGGCGAGTTTAGGGAAGAAGTTAAACGGATGGCGGACATTTTCCGCGGCCAGATTGTCGATGTCACCGCCAATTTATATACCATCCAAATGGTCGGCACATCAGAGAAACTCGATGCGTTTATTCATGCGCTAGGTGAAGTGACTAAATTGGTCGAAGTCTCTCGCTCCGGTGTGGTGGGTTTGGCTCGCGGAGAAAAGGCCATGAAAGCGTAACTTTCTCACGGAAATCTCGCGGACATTTTTTGCGTGAACACAAAAACAAGGGGAGCATTATGCTCCCCTTGTTTTTAGGTGGTTACCACAGTGTCAATTATGACTGGCTGTCTAGCAAGCGCGATGAAGTGATCTCAATTTTGCGTGGTTTCAATGCTTCAGGGATTTCACGCACTAAATCAATATTGAGTAAGCCATTTTCTAAACTTGCGCCGAGCACAGTGACATAGTCTGCCAGTTGGAAAGTGCGCTCAAAACCGCGTTCCGCTATGCCTTGGTACAAGTATTTACGCTCGGTTTGGCTTTCAGCTTTGTTGCCTTTCACCAGTAATTTCTCACCTTCACTGCTGATCTCAAGTTCATTCATTGAGAATCCGGCCACGGCCATAGTAATGCGATAGCGATTTTCGCCTAATAATTCAATGTTATATGGGGGATAGCCAGTATTGCCATTATTAGCGGCGGCATGTTCTGCCAGCTGAGCTAAACGGTCAAAACCAATGGCACTACGGTACAGGGGAGCTAGATCATAATTACGCATATTCATATCCTTGTCTTAAGCAATATGGAGAATTGGCGGACGGTTTTCACGATGAAAACGCTTGTAGAGTCTGCCGAGTTAAATCTTCTGTCCTTACGGCACAGAATTCACACTAGGATCCTCATCGAGCGATCCTGAAATAGATATAAGGACGGGAGAGAAAATTTCAAGCAAGAAAATTAAAAAAATGTGCAAAATTTAAAAAGACTAATAAAAACAAAATTTTATTAAGTTTTAACACTTTGAATTGACGTATGATTTGTATAAAGGGATTAGCATCATTGCAATATGGAAATCTATATTCGCTAAATTGCAGCCAATAAAAAAGGAGCCTAAGCTCCTTTTTCAGTCTTAGCATCGAATTAACGAGTGCGTGGACACAATTCTTCAGCGCTGAAGAAGTAAGCAATTTCACGAGCAGCAGATTCAACAGCATCTGAACCGTGAGCCGCGTTTTCGTCAATGCTTTCTGCGAAATCAGCACGGATAGTACCAGGAGCTGCTTGAGCAGGATTAGTTGCACCTAAAATTTCACGGTGAGCTAAAACAGCGTTTTCGCCTTCTAATACTTGGACCATGATTGGACCAGAAGTCATAAATGCAACCAGAGCACCGAAGAAACCGCGCTCGCTATGCTCAGCATAGAAACCTTCAGCTTGTTCTTTGGTCAGGTGTAACATTTTAGCTGCAACGATCTTAAGACCAGCAGTTTCAAAACGATTGTAGATAGCACCGATGTGGTTTTTTGCAACAGCATCTGGCTTGATAATAGAAAATGTGCGTTCGACCGCCATAACTAGCTTCCTTTGTCAGCAAGTTTAAAAAATTCGCGCGGATTATACGAAATTTAAAAGCTAAATCCTATCTTTATAGCAAATTAGTCTGAGATATTGCGCACATTCGCTTTATTCGTAATCAGTTTGATCACACAAAATACCCCGCTAGGAGGATAAATCCTTAGCAGGGTTCATTAACTCATTAAAAAATGGGATTATTTTCTATTTTTTGCCCAAATACCAGCCCATGCAATCAAAGCGACTAAAATGACTGCGGGTGCAAGATCTAACAAGTGATGGAATAAACCGACACCGCCATGACCTGGATGAGCCCAAGCCATTGAAGGGACAAGCATACATAACAATACAAGCAAAAGTTTCATGTGAACATCCTTGCAGTTGCGATAATAAAGTTAAGCCATATAAATGCCTTAACCAATATACAACAAATTACGATATCCACTGAAAATGAACTTGACTGTGATCAAACTCTCGCGAAATATTCTCTGCGCCACTGCAAATACGTGAGGTAAATCACCTTAGTTAATTTTCTGAAGGACAAGATGCCTCACATAAAAAGCCGTACCACAACTGTGCTCACTACTTTTCATCAATCCAACACTGCTGAATTGCTTCCAGTATTTTTTCATTGCAATGCTTAGGATCATCAGCAAAATCATTCAAAGCTAACACCCACTCATACAGTTGGGTGAAATGCAGCTGAGTGGGATTCACCTCTGGGTGTGCTTCGAGTAATTCCAACGCAATATCTAACGAATCTATCCAAGTTAATGTCATCGTTTTCCCCTATTCTGTTCGCTTGAATGGATAAGCTAGTGCTTAACGCCGTTACCCATAAGGAGGTGAATCAAGTGTTGATATTCCGTAGTCAATACTCGACAACCGAGGCATTACCCCTGTGCTTGCGTCACCTTTTTTACTTTAATCGCATTTTTTTCAACAAAATCAATAATAGCACCCGCAACATCTTTCGTGGTGGCGCCTTCAATCCCCTCAAGCCCTGGTGAAGAGTTCACTTCCATGATCACAGGGCCATGGTTTGAGCGTAACAAATCAACCCCTGCCACATTTAATCCCATCGTCTTCGCCGCACGAATAGCTACAGAGCGCTCTTCAGGAGTCAGTTTGACTAAACTCGCCGTGCCACCACGGTGCAAATTAGAGCGGAACTCACCGGGCATAGCTTGACGTTTCATGGCGGCAATCACTTTATCGCCGAGCACGAAACAACGAATGTCTGCGCCGTTGGCTTCTTTGATATATTCCTGCACCATGATGTTGGCTTTAAGGCCCATAAAGGCTTCAATCACGCTCTCAGCCGCTTTGCGGGTCTCGGCTAATACCACGCCAATGCCTTGAGTGCCTTCGAGTAATTTAATCACCAGAGGCGCGCCACCCACCATATCAATTAAGTCTGGAATATCACTCGGTTTATTGGCAAAACCGGTAATAGGCAAACCAATACCGCGGCGTGACATCAGCTGCATAGAACGCAATTTGTCCCGTGAGCGGGAAATTCCAACTGAATCATTTAAGGCATAGACGCCCATCATCTCAAATTGGCGCAACACCGCCGAACCATAAAAGGTAATCGACGCCCCAATACGGGGGATCACGGCATCAAATGCAGGTAACTCTCGCCCGCCAATGTGGATACTCGATTGCCGCATGTTGATATTCATATAACATTCAAGGGGATTGATTACGTGTACTTCATGACCACGTAATTGAGCCGCTTCAACGAGTCGCTTCGTTGAATATAACTCTGGCCCTTGCGATAAAATCGCTATTCTCATTTGGTCTCCGGCAACCATTAATTTTGAGCGCATAATACGCCTGCGCAAGGATAAATCAAACAACTAGAGGCATAGACAAGATTAGTTGCACAAATGCTCAACGCCAAAAGCAAAAAACCAGTCACGTGGACTGGTTTTAATCATTATCGAAGCAATATTAATTGCCTTCGCTAACCATGTTAACCGTGTATTTAGGGATCTCAATCACCATGTCAGTGTCGACCACTTTAGCCTGACAAGATAGACGGCTTTCGGGCTCGAGTCCCCATGCTTTGTCTAACATGTCATCTTCTAGCTCATCACTTGGCTCAAGATCATTAAAGCCTTCACGCACGATACAGTGACACGTCGTGCAAGCACAGGACTTTTCACAGGCATGCTCGATATTGATGCCATTACGCAGCGCAACATCGAGAATGGTCTCACCAACATTCGCCTCAAGCACAGCGCCATCAGGGCACAACTCGGCATGGGGAAGAAAGACTAATTGGGGCATTACATCACCTATATGTTGTCGATCGACTGGCCTTTAAATGCCACTCGAATAGAATTGTCCATACGTCTGGCAGCAAAATCTTGGGTTTGCTCATCCAGTTTTTCAATCGCGAGTTTAATCGCATCGGCATCATCGCCCGCGGCAACTTGCGCCACATTGGCCATAGTAGCATCGATCTGAGCACGCTCATCGGCATTCAGCAAATCGCCATCCTTCGCTAACGCTGCATGTAAAGACTCGAGTACCCTCGCCGCCTCCACTTGCTGCTCGGCCAGCATACGACGACCGATATCGTCTTTGGCATACTTCATCGAATCTTTCAGCATAGTGGCAATTTCAGTATCCGATAAACCAAAAGACGGCTTAACTTGAATACTAGACTGCACGCCGGTGGATTTCTCCATCGCCGTCACGCTAAGTAAACCATCGGCATCCACTTGAAAAGTCACCCGAATGTGCGCAGCACCAGCGGCTAACGGCGGAATACCCTTTAAGGTAAAACGCGCCAGTGAGCGGCAATCGGCAACGAGCTCACGCTCACCCTGCACCACATGGAATGCCATGGCCGTTTGACCATCTTTAAAGGTGGTAAATTCCTGCGCCCGTGCAACAGGAATCGTGGTATTACGCGATACCACTTTTTCAACTAAGCCGCCCATGGTCTCTATGCCTAATGACAAAGGGATCACATCGAGCAATAACAAATCCGATTCAGGTTTGTTGCCCACTAAAATGTCGGCTTGAATGGCCGCACCAATGGCGACAACACGATCGGGATCGATAGATGTCAGGGGTGGTTTACCGAAGAAAGCTTCGACCTGTTCACGCACTAATGGCACGCGCGTTGAACCGCCAACCATCACAGTTTCAAGCACTTCATCCGTCGTCACGCCCGCATCACGCAGGGTACGGCGACAGCTGGCAATCGTCTTTTTCACCAATGCCGCAATCATGGCATCAAATTCAGCTTTAGTAACGATTTGCGTCAGTTCAGTACCATCGGCAAGGATCACTTTCGCTTCAGTTTCTGCTGCATCAGTTAAGGCTTCTTTAACTCGACGCGATTCAATCAGCAACTGACGACTTAATTGTGAGTCGATGTCGCTAAGCTGCCACACTTGCTGCATATGTGCTTGCAGTAAATGATCGAAATCATCGCCGCCAAGCGCTGAATCACCACCAGTGGCTAACACTTCAAATACACCACGATTCAAGCGCAAAATAGAAATATCGAAGGTACCGCCGCCTAAATCATAGATAGCAATCACGCCCTCTTGCTTAGAATCTAAGCCATAGGCAATCGCAGCAGCCGTCGGTTCATTCAACAGACGTAGCACTTTAACACCCAGCAAAGCTGCGGCATCTTTTGTGCCTTGGCGCTGAGCATCGTCGAAATACGCAGGCACAGTGATCACCACGCCTTGCAGTTCGCCGCCTAAGGTTTTTTCAGCGCGGGCGATCAGCGGACGTAAAATCTCCGCAGATACTTGCACGGGATTCACTTGGCCTTGGGGAGTCACAAATAAAGGTAAACCGTTTTCGCTTTCGGCAAACTCGTAGGGTAATGATTGCTCGCCAGCTTGAATATCCGCTAGGCTGCGGCCCATAAAACGCTTTACCGAAACGATCGTGTTTTGCGGATCCTGCGCCGAACTCAACGCCGCAAGTGCGCCGACTTCGACTGAATCTTGGGTATAACGCACGATAGAAGGTAATGAATGCTGTCCAAGTTCGTCCGGCAGGGTTGCCGTCTCTCCACTTCGAACGGCCGCCACCAAAGAATTGGTCGTACCTAAATCGATGCCAACGGCAAGTCTATGTTGGTGCGGCGCGGCACTTTGACCGGGCTCAGCTATCTGCAAAAGGGCCATATATATCCAACTTAGTAATGCCAACTCAAGCGTACTTGAGTCAGCAAAGTAACATAAACACGGAAAATCAATCTAACAGAGCGTCTTCGACTCTGGTCAACTCGTCGTGTAATTTTGCCATAAATTTGAGTTTGCGAACTTGATCCGCCGCTAACAATGCATCTTCAGCCTGATCACTGGTTAACAGTTGAGTCAGTTGCTGAGTGAGTTGCGCGCGGTACTCTGCAAACGATTGATATAGCTCGTCAATACTCGCTTGAGGATCGGCACTATCGCGTATATCTTCTAACGCCTCGCGCCATTCCATTTGCTGCATCAAGAAGCCGGTATCTTTCACTGTCGTGGTTTCATGGCTTAATTCAATTCCACGCAGCGACAACATATGCTCAGCGCGGCGAATGGGATCTTTTAAGGTTTGAAAACCATCATTGACTTGCGCCGTGCGCTGCACCGACAGCAATTTTTGCTGATCAGTATCATTGGCAAATTTATCGGGATGAACCGCCCGTTGCAGTTCACGATAGCGTTCTGCAAGTAAGGCGGTATCAATATCGAAGGCAGGGGAAAATTTAAACAGCTCGAAATAATTCATGCGTCAACTTTAGCGGTTAAACAGTGAAACTCTCACCACAACCACACTCACCTTTTGCGTTAGGATTATTAAATTGGAAGCCTTCATTCAGCCCTTCTTTAACAAAATCCAGCTCGATCCCTTGAAGATAGATAAGGCTCTTGGCATCTATGATGATTTTCACATCTTCGATATCAAACACTTCATCATCATCATTTAAAGAATCAACGAACTCAAGTACATAAGCCATACCAGAACAGCCTGATGTTCTTAAGCCGAGACGCAGGCCTACACCTTTGCCTCGGTTGACTAAGAAAGATCTGACACGATCGGCTGCCGCTGGGGTCATTGTAATCGCCATCTTAACTCCAGATGTTACTTAGCTTGTTTCGATTTGTACTCGTCGATAGCAGCTTTAATGGCATCTTCAGCCAAAATTGAACAGTGGATCTTCACTGGTGGCAATGCCAATTCTTCAGCGATATCCGTGTTTTTGATCGCCGCAGCTTGTTCGATAGTCTTGCCTTTAACCCACTCAGTTACCAGTGAGCTAGACGCAATCGCGCTACCACAACCGTAGGTTTTGAACTTAGCGTCTTGAATGATGCCATCAGCACCAATTTTCAACTGAAGTTTCATCACGTCACCGCAAGCAGGTGCGCCTACCATACCGGTCACGACCGAAGGATCGTTTTTATCAAAAGAACCAACGTTACGTGGATTCTCATAATGATCTATCACTTTTTCACTGTAAGCCATGGTACTGCTCCAAAATTATCTATTGTAAAGGTCAGAATTAATGATGTGCCCACTGAACTTGGTTCAGGTCGATCCCATCTTTAAACATTTCCCACAAAGGAGACATTTCTCTTAATTTATCAATAGATTGAGTAATAACTTCGATAGCGTGATCGATTTCTTCTTCGGTTGTGAAACGGCCGATTGAGAAACGAATCGAGCTATGTGCCATTTCATCATTTAAGCCAAGTGCACGTAATACGTAACTAGGCTCTAGGCTGGCTGAAGTACAAGCCGAACCCGATGAAACCGCTAAATCTTTCAGTGCCATCATTAACGACTCACCTTCAACATAGTTGAAGCTGACGTTGAGGCTACCGCTAACACGGTCAATCGCATCACCATTGATATAGGTTTCTTCAATGTGCTTGATGCCATTCCATAATTTGTCACGTAATGCACCGATACGGGCATCATCAGAGGCCATTTCCGCTTTTGCGATTGCAGCCGCTTCACCTAAACCTACGATTTGATGCGTTGGTAACGTACCGCTACGCATGCCACGCTCATGACCACCACCGTGCATTTGCGCTTCTAGGCGAATGCGTGGCTTACGACGAACATATAGTGCGCCGATACCTTTAGGGCCATACATTTTGTGACCAGAAATCGAGATCAAATCCACTTTAGTGGCTTGCACATCGATAGGCACTTTGCCTGCACTTTGCGCCGCATCCATGTGGAAAATAATGCCCTTTGAACGGCATAGCTCACCGATTGCATCGATATCGTGGATAACACCGATTTCGTTGTTCACGTGCATGATGCTGACAAGGATAGTGTCGTCACGCATCGCTGCTTCTAAACGTTCCATCGGAATGATGCCGTTAGCCGCAGGCTCTAAATAAGTCACTTCGAAACCTTCACGCTCTAATTGGCGACAAGTATCGAGAACCGCTTTATGTTCAGTCTTACTGGTGATGATGTGCTTACCTTTCTTGTGATAGAAATGAGCAACACCTTTTATCGCTAAGTTGTTCGATTCCGTCGCGCCAGAGGTAAACACAATTTCGCGGTGATCGGCGTTAATTAACTCGGCAACTTGGTTGCGAGCAATATCCACCGCTTCTTCGGCTTGCCAGCCGTAGCGGTGTGAACGTGAGGCCGGATTACCAAAGATGCCGTCCATTGTCATGCATTGGAACATCTTTTCCGCGACTCTAGGATCAACAGGCGTGGTGGCGGCATAATCTAAATAGATAGGAAGCTTCATAACACACTCCGTACTGAGCAGTCTCTGGTAGAGGCTACATACAACGTACAAAAATTATTTTTATATATAACAAAGTGCCGCTATAAACTGACTCTTTGTTCCTTTTGCATAGTGTCTTGCTTAAGTGAGATAAATTGCACATCTCGCTTCTGCATCAAGCCGGCAAGACTGATACCATCTAAAAAATCGGAAATTTGTTTGCTTAAATCGCCCCAAAGTGAATGGGTTAAGCAGCGAGTTCCACTCTGACAGTTGCCAAGTCCTTGGCAACGAGTCGCATCGACAGACTCGTCTACAGCATGGACAACCATGCCGACTGAAATATCATTAGCTTCTAGGCCTAAGCGATAACCACCGCCCGGTCCACGTACACTGGCAACTAAACCGTGTTTTCTTAGCTTAGCGAAGAGTTGTTCCAGATAGGAAAGCGAAATCCCTTGTCTTTCAGAGATATCCGCTAAGGGAACTGGTCCCGATGCTGAGTGGATTGCCACATCTAGCATAGCGGTTACTGCATAACGACCTTTTGATGTAAGTTTCATAACTACCATAGCTCCCGAACAGGTATGCATTATTTCAACATACCCGAGTAATTCAGTCAAGTATTAAAACCTACTAAAACACTCAAGTATATGAGTGTGCACATAACCAATACCCTTTCATCTTGGTGGGGTATTTAACCTTTTTCTAGGCTAAGATTCAATGCTAAAGCGCCAATTAATCGACATCTAGCACGATATAAACGCAGGATAAAAGTGATCTCGGTACTATGGTGCGATCAAACTCAGGTTTGATCACAATATGCGCCTTTACAACAGGATGAGCTAAAGTAACACGCTAAACGAGACCCTTGTGAGGGTTAGCCCTTAAGTAAGTTAGACCGCTAAGTTAAACCATTTCGTTAAAACTTAGATACTCGGATCAAACTCATCTAATGCACTATGGCGTTTTTCCGCCGCCGCTTTTTCTGCATCATTAAACTCACCCATATCAAGCTCTGGCAGCTTTTCAGTGCAGACATTGCCACCCAGCCCTTGAATGGCTTGACACAACTCTTGAACTTTCGAGTCCATCAAATGCATGTGATCGAGCATCTGCCCTATTGCATTGGCCACCGGATCGGGATTATCCGGTGATACCGCATACGCATCGAAGCCATATTTTTTTGCCATCGCGCTGCGGCGTTCAGTTTTCTCTTTCGATTGCGGTGACGGTGTTGCTACCACGCGCCCAGGAATCCCCACAACCGTGGTATCTTTGGGCACATCTTTCACCACAACAGAATTAGAGCCCACACGCGCACCATCGTGCATGGTAATAGGACCGAGGATTTTTGCCCCTGCGCCCACCACTACGTTATTGGCTAACGTCGGGTGACGTTTCCCCGCCTGCCAGGTGGTTCCACCAAGCGTGACACCGTGATAAAGGGTGCAATCATCACCAATCTCAGCCGTTTCACCTATCACAACGCCCATACCGTGGTCGATAAAAAATCGATGACCTATGGTTGCCCCAGGATGGATTTCAACCCCTGTCAACCAACGGGAAAACGTCGATAAACAACGTGCCGTTAAGCGCCAATCGCGCTTCCATAGCTTATGGCTTATCCGATGCAACCAAATGGCATGCATGCCTGGATAGTTAACCAAGATCTCAAACGCGCTACGCGCCGCAGGATCACGGTGATATATAGATTCAATATCTTCTTTTAGCCTAGCTATCACGCCCATTGTTTATCCTTCGCGATTAGTGTTAATTATTAAGGTTTGGCTATTTTTCTTTAGAACCCGCCACTTTCTCAATTGACGTCAAAATACCCCTGAGGATATTCATTTCCTGACTCTCAATCCGTGCACGACTAAACAAGCGGCGAAGTTTCATCATCACTTGTCCAGGATGGTTCTTGATGATAAATCCAGTTGATAACAGTGTCGTTTCAAGGTGTGCGAAAAAACGTTCCTGATCGGCAGCCAAGGGATACTCAGTCAGCTCTTCTTCGGCAACGTCTTTTTGCGCGAGATGGGCAACGCGGGTTTCATAACAAATGATTTGTACGGCTTGCGCCAGATTAAGCGAGCTGTACTCTGGATTTGCAGGGATAGCCACATGATAAGTGCACTGTTGCAGCTCTTCATTGCTTAAACCATGGTTTTCACGGCCAAACACAATCGCAACAGGGCCTTTAAGTGCCTCGGTCGCTAATTTCACCCCAGCTTGTCTTGGCTCTAACATGGGCCAATCTAAAGTGCGACTGCGCGCGCTGGTTGCAATCACTAGACTGCAATCGGCAATCGCTTCAGCAAGTGAATCCACTTTCACAAGATGTTTCAGAATATCCGATGCACCCGCGGCTAATGCTATGGAATGACCATCGGGCTCAACCCGGGGTTCTGCAAGATACAGAGTAGACAGACCCATAGTCTTCATCGCTCTGGCAGTAGAACCAATATTGCCGGGGTGCGAAGTCCCCACTAAAACCACTCGAATATTACTTAGCATGAAACAACTTAATTTAATTCATAAAACGTTGGGGACGAATATTATCACAGCCATTGCCGAATGCTTATATGAAAATCGGTATTTGATATAACTATCAAATCGAGTATAATACCGTCCGCTATTTTAACGTTCTTTAACATCCAGGGGATTGCAATGCATCCGATGCTGACGATTGCTGTACGCGCTGCCCGCGCGGCCGGCCAAACTATTATGCGCGCCTATACTGAACTTGACCGTATCGAAGTCAGTTCAAAAGGTATCAACGATTTTGTTACCAGTGTAGACAAGGAAGCAGAAGCGACAATTACTTACCAAATTCGTAAATCTTACCCTGATCACACTATCGTGGGTGAAGAGAAAGGCGAAAACCGCGGTGAGAATAAAGACTATGTTTGGATAGTCGACCCTCTGGATGGCACTAACAACTTTGTTAGAGGCATTCCCCACTTCGCGGTTTCTATCGCTCTGCAATACAAAGGCAAGACTGAAGTTGCCGTTGTTTACGATCCTGTCCGTGAAGAACTCTTTACCGCCGTCCGTGGTAAAGGCGCCAAACTCAATGATTTCCGCCTGCGTGTTACCAACGTGAATGAATTAGCACCTACTATGATTGGTACTGGCTTCCCATTCAAGGCGCGTCAACACACTGAAACTTACATGGCTATTTTCGGCGAAGTCTTCGGCCAATGTGCTGACTTACGTCGCGCAGGTTCTGCCGCATTAGATTTAGCCTATGTTGCCGCGGGTCGTTTGGACGGTTTCTTTGAAATCGGCTTAAAGCCATGGGATATCGCTGCTGGCGATCTGATTTGCCGCGAAGCGGGCGGTACTGTGACTGATTTTACTGGCAACCATAACTATTTGGTTTCGGGCAACATAGTTGCTGGCTCGCCTAAGGTGACCACAGAATTAGTGAAGATCATGCGTCCATTATTGAACGAAGGCTTAAAGCGTTAATCAAGATTAACACTTAGCTTTAAATAAACGCATAAAACAGATACAAAAAAGGCCAGTGGTAATCTCTTTAAGAGCACCTACTGGCCTTTTTGTTTATATGGTTTTCATTCTAAAGCCTTAAGTACTCGAGTCATCAAGTCCTCAGTCACCACAATATCGTATTTAGAAATAGTATAGTAATTAAGCAATAGTCATTGGGAAGAAAGGAGTGTCCTGAAAACATCTACACTTATTTCAGCCCAAATCGGCTAACATGACGAACAGCCACTTATCCAGTTATCTACCCGCTAACGCTTGTGCTGGTGCAATTTGGCTCGCCTTCCAAGCGGGATACAAAGTCGCGATTAAACTCATCACAAACGCCATCACAATCACCAGTACCGCATCCGAAACATGCAATTCAGACGGTAAAAAATCGACAAAGTAAACATCGGCCGAGAGCAGTTGAATACCGAGTAATTGCTCAACTGAGCTCGCAATCGCACTTAAATTCAGCGCCACACTAATGCCAATAATGCCGCCAAGACCACAGCCAAGCAGACCATTTAACGCGCCCTGCACCATGAAAATCCCCATCACAGCCAAACGACTCAGGCCCATGGTCATCAAAATCGCAATTTCGGACGCTTTATCCCGCACCGCCATGACTAAGGTGGAGACAATGTTAAAGCAGGCCACACCAATCACGAGCACTAAAACTAAATACATCACAGTGCGAACTAACTGAATATCTTGATATAAATGCCCTTGAGTACGAGTCCAGTCACTGATATACACAGACTGCTTTTGCGCATAACCGAGTTCGCGCACTTTTACTGGTGCATCAAACACTTTATCGACGCTAATACGCACACCCGTTACACCGTTATTCATGTTCAAGATCTGCGCCGCGTATTGCAATGGAATATAAGCGGTTGTCAGTTCAAGCTCGCCGCCCAGATGATAGGTGCCTGACACCACAAAACGATGGCTCTTCGCAGCACGTAAACTGCCTGCCGCGTCTGGATCGATATCCTGCACATATAAGGCCAGCGTATCACCCACCTCAAGCCCCAACTTAGCCAATAAACTCTCGCCAAGGACGATATGATTCTCATCTTGGCTCAGACTCTGCCAGCTTGCATCACTCATAAACTGTGACAAAGTTGAAACCTTCGTTTCTTCTTTCGGATCAATACCCACCACGGCTAAGCCTTGAAAACCACCAGGCTTCTGCACTAAACCTTGCATGCGAATAAAGGGGGCTGCACCACGAATACCTTCAATTTGTAGCGCACCTTGCGCAACACTCTGCCAATTGACGATAGGTTCGTCCACCCCGACAATGTCCGCCTGCGGCACTACACCCAGTAATCTTTGCTCTAGCTCGCGCTCAAAACCATTCATTGCAGACAGAACTATGATCAATACCGCCACACCTAAAGCGATACCGGCAGTCGATGCAAAGGAAATAAAACTAATAAAACTGTTGGATTGGCGGGCGCGATAAAAACGCCAACCAATCGATAGGGCTAACGGTCCTTTCATACTTGGGTTTCCGCCGCTAATTGCAAGTAACCGTTTTTCATCATCAGTTGGCGGTCCATACGGGCAGCCAATTTATGATCATGAGTCACCACAACAAACGCCGTACCTAACTGATCGGCCAGCTCGCGGATCAACTCATAAACCGCATCGCCACTGTTAGCATCTAAATTACCCGTAGGTTCATCGGCCAGCACTAACTTAGGTTTATTAATCAACGCCCTTGCAATAGCGACACGCTGACGCTCGCCGCCCGATAGTTCGGCGGGAATGTGGGTCATGCGATGGCCTAGCCCTACCCGCTCCAATAAGACTTTGGCATCGAAGAGCGCTTTTTTACGATCTTTACCTTGAATAAATGCCGGCATAGCGACGTTTTCTAGCGCAGTGAATTCAGGCAATAAATGATGGAATTGATAGATAAAGCCGAGATCTTGATTGCGGATCTGCGCTTGGCGCGCACTAGACACTTGGTATAAATCTTCGCCTAGCAACAAGACTTTGCCCGCGGTTGGCTCATCCAAAGTCCCCATAATATGCAGCAGCGTACTCTTACCTGAGCCTGAGCTGCCGACAATCGCCAACTGCTCGCCCTTAAACACCTGCAAATCGACATTAGACAACACTTGCGTGGTCACGGCGCCATCATGGTAACTCTTACTGACACTCTGCACTTGCAGTAACACGTCTTGCATTGAAGTTCTCTCTTAAACATGCTTTGGCATCAATTTATTTCATTAAATCAATGCATTAAATTATTTCCATCTTGGCAAGCCATCACTCACGAATGAATGCCCATGGGTGACGACTATTCGTAAAAGCTCACAAGCTTACTCGTATCTCAACGCAGTTGCAGGTTGCACTCTGGCCGCACGCAGCGCGGGATATAAGGTCGCCAACAAGGTGACCAATAGCGTGCCTATCACGATCACTGACAACTGTATCAACTCCAGTTTTACTGGCAAACTCTGTCCCGCACCTAAAATCGAAATGCCTAAGGTCGCCATAATGCCATTCAGATTCAAAGTGATAAGTATACCTACCGCGAGCCCAAGCACTAAACCGAGTACTGCATTGAGCGAACCCTGCACCACAAAAATGCCCATCACGGCGGGCGTGGTTACGCCTTGGGTTTTTAGCACTGCCACATCCGTGGTTTTATCGACCACCATCATCACCAGCGCCGAAACAATATTGAATGCGGCCACGGCCACAATCAGGCTCAGCATCAGTGACATCATGTTCTTTTCCATTTTTACCGCACCAAACAAGTGACCATAGGTATCGCGCCAATCGCTGGTTGTTACCTTAATATCTTGTTTTGCGAGAACATCCTGCACTTTAGACGCTAAAGCGGGCGCGCTGAAGGGATCAGCTAAATAGAGTCTAAGCTGATCAATAGCCTCACTCGGTTGACGCATTAGACGCTTTGCATCTTGATAATGGATATATGCAACGCCGGCATCAACCTGAGAGCCCATTTCAAAAATGCCAGATACCAAGAACTTACGTTGACTCGGCACTGGGCCTAATGGGGAGTACACCACACCATCGCCACTCAATAATCGTACCGTATCACCGGGAGCGACTTTGAGTTGCCGTGCGAGCTCAGATCCTAAAATCACCTTGAAGTCGCCACTCGCCAACTGTTCAAATGCACCTGAGTAAGTGTGCTGCGCAACGGAGGATAACTTTTGCGCTAATTCGGGAAACACCCCATAAACCTGCACAGCGCGAATATTCGACGCAGATTGCACCATGGCCTGCGTCGACACGCTCGGTGTAACGCCTAACACACCCGGTAAGGCTTTAAGCGCACTCGCCTGCTTTGTCCAATCGACTAACGGCGCTTCGCTATAAAGGGTTAATTGCGGTACTGCACCTAAGATACGTTGCTTAAGTTGGCCTTCAAGGCCATTCATCACTGAACTGACAACGATCAGGGCTGCAACGCCTAAAAAAATGCCCGAAACGGCAAATAAGGTAATGAACGACGCGAACGCGTTCGCTTTTTTGGCCCGCCAATAACGGTAACCAATATAGAAAGGGAATCCTGGATTCATTGAAAGAGGGTTGCGTCCTGTGTGCTGAACTTGCTAAATCATGAAGATGGGCACGATAATAGGGGTATTGGTCCTATAAATAAAGAGGCAAGCCTTGTTCACTGACACCAATCCGTATTTTAGTGTGCCTCACCACTTTACCGCCTACCTAAGCCAATGGCCGAGTTCCCAGCCATTACCCTCAGAAATGGCACTGAGATCAATGCAATCATTAGGCATTCAATTGCTCAGCGAAGTCAAAACACTCGAAGCTAACTGCTTGCTACAGCTGCGCCATTTAGATAACGAGGCAAAAGTTGTCGTGGATTTTTTAAAGCTGCAATCTCGCAAAGTGGATTTAGTGCTGCAGCATGTATTAGAGAAAGAAACCCAAGAGGGCGAAAAATGCATTGGCAATCAGTTTGGTGGCAGCGGCCTAAGATTACTCACCCCAACAGCCTTAGATATTGGCTCCCACTATAAAATCACTCTGTTTATTCACGACGAATTAGTTGCCATTCTCTGTTTTGGCAAAGTCATCGCCACTCAAGCACAAAAAATAGCACAAGCCGAAGGCGATATGAGTCGTAACGACAGTACAGAGCAACATACTCAACCTGAACATCTACAATGGCAAACCGACTTTGAATTCAGTCAAATTCTTGAATCTGATGTGGAGCAATTAGTCAAAGCCAGCCTCAATGTGCAACAGAAACAACTCAAGTTACGCAAACTCGCCAGAGACGAGCGTCAATAGCCGCTGACTTTTCTCTGGCACCTACGCCATCAAGTCTCTACAATGTCTGCAACTCTTTGTGAATGAATCAGTTTATCGCACGCCAATGACTCACATATCAGCCCTAACGCCGCCAGCCGTCAAAAATGGCACTCAAATTCAGACTCTGTCCACCGTGGGCGGCGTTTGCCAAGCCGTTACACTCGCCAATTTAGCGCGTCAACATAAGGGAACGACCTTAGTCGTCACCAGTGACACGCCAAGTGCCTTAAGCTTAGAGTTAGAGCTGAGTTATTTGCTCAGTAAAACAGGCATTAAGGTCAGATTGTTCCCTGACCGCGAAACCTTGCCCTACGACAGTTTTTCGCCCCATCAGGATTTAATCTCCCAGCGACTCGAAACGCTATCGCAGCTGTCTCAGATTGAGCAAAATATCGTTATCGTGCCCGTCACCACCTTGATGATACGCCTGCCACCTAAGGCCTATTTAAGCGCAAACGTGTTTGTGCTCAAAAAGGGGGATAGCTACAAGTTACACGATGTACGCCAGCATTTAACCGACACTGGCTACCATTCGGTGGAGCAAGTGTATGAACATGGCGAGTTTGCCATTCGCGGTTCGATTCTGGATATCTTCCCAACGGGGATGAATATGCCACTGCGCATCGAGCTATTCGATGAAGAAGTGGAAACCATTCGCCATTTTGATCCAGAAACCCAACGCTCATTGCAACCTGTCGACTCGATTCGCCTATTGCCCGCGAAGGAATTCCCAACCGACAGTTTGGCCATCGAAGGGTTTAGGCAAAGATACCGCCGCCGTTTCGAGGTCATAGTCAAAGAGCCGGAATCGGTTTATCAGCTAGTGAGCCGTAACTTGATGCCGGCGGGGATCGAAAACTACCTGCCGCTATTTTTTGATAACACCGCCACCCTATTCGATTACTTGCCCAAGGACACTCAACTCGTCACCTTAGGCGATATCGAAAAGTCGGCGCGCGCCCATCTGCAAGAAGTCGAGCATCGCTATCAAGACAGACGCGTCGATCCGCTGCGGCCATTACTGGCGCCTAAAGAGCTGTATTTACTCATAGAAGAGTTATTTGCCGCCTTTAAACCGCTGCCACGTTATCAAATGCAAGTGCCAACAGATGGCACTGAAACAACGAAAGCGGTTGTTATTGCCGCCAGCACCCTACCCGACATCAGCGCCAATCATAAATTAAAGCAACCACTGCTAGCGCTGCAAGATTATGCCAGCAGCGCCAAACGCATGTTGTTTAGCGCTGAGTCCGAGGGTCGCCGCGAAGCGCTGCTTGAATTGCTCGCTAAAATTCAGTTAAAACCTGCACTGTTTAACCATTTTGATGAATTTATTCAAAGTGATGCCAAGTTAGGCCTTATCGTGTCGCCGCTGTCACGCGGTTGTTTACTGCAAATCAGCGCCAAAGAAAGTATCAGTATCATTTGTGAGACTGAACTCTTCGGCCATCGTATTTCCCAGCAACGTCGCCGTGAAAAACAGCGTCAGATCAGTAATGATGCCCTGATTAAAAACTTGGCCGAACTCAAAGTTGGCCAGCCCATAGTGCATTTAGAACACGGCGTTGCACTTTATAGGGGCTTAGTCACCCTAGATACGGGTGGACTGGTCGCAGAATACTTGCAATTAGAATACGCTGGCGGTGACAAACTGTATGTGCCAGTGTCTTCATTGCATCTCATCAGCCGTTACAGTGTTGGCGCCGATGAAGACGCCCACTTAAATAAACTCGGCAACGAGACGTGGGCTAAAGCCAAGAAAAAGGCGATTGAAAAAATCCGCGACGTCGCAGCCGAGCTGCTCGATGTCTATGCCCGTCGCCAAGCGCGTCCCGGCGAAAGCTGCGCAATTGACGAAGAAGAATACGCTCAATTCGCCCGCGGCTTCCCCTTCGAAGAAACCGTTGATCAAGAAAGTGCCATCATCGCCGTGTTAGCCGATATGCAATCGCCGACCGCAATGGACAGATTAGTCTGTGGCGATGTGGGCTTTGGTAAAACCGAAGTCGCCATGCGCGCCGCCTTTGTGGCCGTCAACGCTGGCAAACAAGTGGTCGTGCTAGTTCCGACCACATTGCTTGCCCAGCAACACTATGAAAACTTTAAAGACAGATTTGCCGACTGGCCCGTGGTCACTGAAGTTATGTCACGCTTTCGTACCGCCAAAGAGCAGACTCAAGTGCTGCAGCAATTGGAAGAAGGCAAAGTCGATATTGTTATCGGTACCCACAAGTTACTGCAATCTGAGGCCAAGTTTGAAAACTTAGGCCTGTTGATTATCGACGAAGAACACAGATTCGGTGTGCGTCAAAAAGAGAAAATCAAGGCGCTGCGCGCCAACGTGGATATCTTAACCCTGACCGCGACGCCCATTCCGCGCACCTTAAACATGGCCATGTCGGGTATGCGCGATTTATCGATTATCGCCACCCCGCCCGCCAAACGTTTAGCAGTGAAAACCTTTGTACGGGAATCGGATCCCGCGACTGTGCGCGAGGCTATTCTGCGGGAAATTCTCCGTGGCGGCCAAGTGTATTACCTGCACAATAATGTTGAAAGTATTGAGAAATGTGCCCAAGGCATTATCGATTTATTGCCTGAAGCACGAGTCGTTGTTGCCCACGGTCAAATGCGTGAGCGCGATCTAGAACGGGTAATGTCAGACTTTTACCATCAAAGATTCAACGTGTTAGTCTGTACCACTATTATCGAAACCGGTATCGACGTCCCAAGTGCCAACACCATTATTATTGAGCGCGCCGACACCTTTGGTCTGGCGCAGTTACACCAATTACGCGGCCGCGTCGGACGCTCGCACCATCAGGCCTATGCCTATTTGATGACGCCGCATCCCAAACGTATGACCCCAGATGCGCGCAAACGTTTAGAAGCCATTGATGCTCTTGAAGATCTCGGTGCGGGCTTTATGCTGGCGACCCAAGATTTAGAGATCCGCGGCGCAGGTGAACTCTTGGGCGATGAACAGAGTGGCCATATTTCGAAAATTGGTTTTAGCTTGTACATGGAAATGCTCGAAGCGGCAGTCAAAGCCTTAAAACAAGGCAAAGAACCGTCACTGGCGCAAATGCTCAATCAGCAATGCGAAATTGAACTGCGTATCCCAGCCCTTCTGCCTGAAGCCTATGTGAGCGACGTAAATATTCGTCTGTCGCTCTATAAACGCATCGCAGGGTGCGAAACACAGGCGGCGCTGGATGAGTTAAAAGTCGAATTGATCGACCGTTTTGGCTTATTACCTGAACCGACGCGTAACTTAATGGAAATGACCCTCTATAAACATGAGGCGACTCGCTTAGGTGCGACTAAAATAGAAGTGCACAGTAAAGGTGGCAGCATCGAATTTAGTGATGATCATGTCATAGATCCTGTGTTTATTATTGGATTACTCCAAAGCCAGCCACAAATCTATCGAATGGAAGGACCGAATAAGTTAAAGTTCAGCCTTGCAGCCGAAACCAGTAAAGACAGGCTCGCTTTAGTGAAACTCTTGCTAGAACAATTATCGCAACATCGTCTTGGAGATAAATAGTGTTACGTAAACTCGCGGTCTCTATCGCTACACTCATTGCACTATCACACAGTCAAGTCGTCCAAGCAGAAGCTTGGTTCGAGGTTGAAGTCTATGTGTTTGAACGCCAAAGCCAGTCAAGTGAACAATGGCCTGATGCGCCAAACAAGACGAAAACCGATAACGCAATAGACTTAATCTCCCCCGCTATCGCGCAAGCAATCACGCCGATACCCAGCGCATCTGCGCCTTGCACACTGGTATTTGATGCCGATGCAAATAGCCACTGCGCTGAAACCTTAAACGGTACCTCGACGTCAGAACCTATGCCTGCCGCGCCTGCGAGTGTGGAATATCGTTACCCGCCGGTGATCCCATCAGAAATCAGCAGCGCACAGATCAGTTATCCTACAGCCAATGGCAACCCAGTATTGTTAACCCGCAGCCAAAGTCAGTTCGCGAGCATTATCAATAGTATCTCCCGCGAACGTGGTACCCGCAGTTTACTGCACATGGCTTGGCAACAACCTATGCGTGGTAAGAATGGCTCAGTACCCATACGCTTATTTGCGGGTAAAGATTTCTCAGGTACTTATCACTTCGATGGTAGAAAAATCATTAAGCAAGCTCAAGCAGAGCCTATGACTAATGCCGATGGCACGCCAATGCTTGCACCTGCTGTATCACCAGTATGGGAATTAGATGGCACACTGAATATCTATTTAAGCCACTATTTGTATATTGAAACCGCATTGCACTTGCGCAAAGAAGGCAGAAAGTTAATGCCAGCCGTACCCAGTGATGCTTCCGATACCAGCGCAACACTCACGGCGCCCAAAGTCATGACACCATTTTTAATGTCTGTGCCTTTGGAGCAAAACCGCCGTGTGAAGAGTGAAGAAATCCATTATTTAGATCATCCCGAAATGGGCATGGTGATCCAAATCCGCAAGATGGCGCAACCCAGTGCAATGCAAAATAATCAGAATGCCGAATCAATACAGACTGTTGGCCAATACTGAACAAACGCACAACCCGCACAATTCTTAAGTTAACACGGTGCAGTTAAGTTAACATGGTACGTTTAAATTAAGACTGAACGATGGAGAAATCGAGGTAGATATCATCAGCCTCGTCTTCTCCTACCGTTACGGTTAATCCATCAGTGCAGGGCACACCTACTTCGCACCAAGCAATTAAAGCATTAACGGCGATGTCACTGCCTTGGGCGAGAACTTCAACACTGCCATCGCGGCAATTGGTTACATATCCTGTCACACCAAGGGCTCTGGCCTTAGTCAAGGTCGCATGACGGCAACCAACACCTTGCACTTTTCCCGTCAAATTAATTAATACTCGCTTCATCTCACGCTCCTTTTTCACGGAACCTTGTTATAGAAATAAGCATAGCCGCAATTATCCAAAGGCTAAGTGTTAACCTATGGATTTGTAGAGCAAAAAACAAACAATATTTAAATTTAGGCAAAAAAAAACAGCTAACAAGACTGCTGCTAGCTGTGTCGGGCGACATACGCAAAGGGATATCCAATAAATGGACAAATAAAACAGCAATTCTGTATCATTTTGTTACAAAATAGCAAGGGTCGCTACTTTACACAATAAATAATTATTTTCAAGAGTTTGAAAAGTAAAACTATCCATCACGAATGAATATAATGCTTTTAGCTGAAAATCAGCTCGTACACCCATCTGCATTGTTCATGTTTAAAAACACCCCCTGTGATAGCCGAAGAAGTATGAAGGCGTATTGACGTTTAACGCTGAGATTGTGTTTGTTCTGGCAAGTTAGTAAACGCGAAACGAGGGTTTGAGAAGTGAGCCCTTTAATGACAAGCGGTGCGTATGCCTGACGATAAAGCAAGGCAAGCAAACTAGATGCAAAAAAGTAAAAAACCGGCCAATTAGCCGGTTTTTGCTTGATTGTGTGGTTAGGTGATGAAGTGCTACTCGCTGATCATCTGACCATTTTGATAGCGATACTCGGATGAGGGTTCACCATTAAAGTAGTACACCGACCTGCCGTGCAGTTGATTATCAAGATACTCATCACTTTGCAGCAGGCTGCCATCTTCGTTAAAACTATAGCCTTTGCCTTGCAATTGACCTTTATCATCATACTGGGCCTGCCCTAATAAATGGCCATTGGCGGAAAAGGCTTGCCAGTGACCCACTTCGTGTCCTGCTTTATAGTTGCCATGCCAGAGCTTAACCATGCTGTAGCTGCTTTCATCTTGCAGCAGCCATTGGCCTTCGCGCTGACCGTTAACATACTGACCTTGGGCTTGAAGTTGTTTATCAAAGCCACGCAGTAAATACGCGCCATGTAACTTAGCGTTTTTATAAAACTCTCGACGCATTATCGTGCCATCGGCTGCGATTTCTGTTTGTTCACCACTCAGCTCACCTTGTTGGTTAAACTGCTCATTGCGCGTCGTATCCGCGTTTTTTGTGACCCACTTGCCGGACTTTAACCCTAAGTGATATTGGCCGCTGACAAAACCGCCGTCCTCGGCCTTATCTTCTCGATATGCACCGTGCATTTGACCTTTGCGGTAGTTTATCCGCCTGATATAACCGTTCCAGCCTGCACCGATATACAAGCCATCGTATCGCCCCTTGAGTTGTTCATCACGTTCAATCAGCTCTCCTGCTGCATCAAAACGCTGACGTAAGCTCCAGTCTTTTGCTGTATCTTGCTGATATTGATAAGTTAACTTTCCCGCAGAATCGAAGCGCTGTTCAGTGCTAGTCTGACCGTTAGCGAGGTATTGCGTGTCGGTTTGGGTCGCAACGTTACCGGCATTATCATAGGTAATATGTTGAATTTCACGACCATCCTTATCATACTTTTGCAGCTCTGCTAACCGCCCTTGTTCATCAAAACGCTGCTGGTTTCCCACCTGTTTATCATGCTCATAGTGTTTAATCTCTTGCAGCACATCGGCAGCTCGGTAAATCAACACTTCGCCGTGTATTTTCCCCTTAAGATAAAACTCTTTAGTGTATAACCAGCCTTCTTTTGTCCAATACAGTCGCTCGCCTTCTCTTTTTCCCGCCACCATATTAACGGTTTGCTCCGGCTGACCATTGTTATGAAAGCTTTCATATAGCCCTTCCATACCGTTAGCGCCGTAGGTTACGCGTGTTTGCAACTGGCCATTGTTAAAATAACTTTGCGATAATCCTAATTCAGCCCCATTCACACGATGCTGAAGCTCCCTTAATTGACCATTAGTATGGTAACTTTTCTGATCTCCATTCAACTGGCCATGCTGGTAGTGGTACTCTCCCGAGATCGCTCCGTCTTCCCAATAATGCAGATGCGTGCCTTGATAACGCCCTTGTGCATCGCTACTGCCCTTGCGAGACAATTGACCATCGGGATAGAAAAACTCAAAATCACCAACGATAAAACTCTCGGCTAAATTGGAACTGTTGACGCTGCCCTTAAAAACGGGTTTATCCGTCTCCAGATAAAAGAGTTGTAGCGGCCACACGCCATCTTTCTCTGTTGGTGCTTGCTCCTGATAATAAATGGCTTCACCAGGCACATCGCTAAGCCGCCATAGTTCGTCGAGTAAAATTCGCTCAGCCGACAGATTGAACGACATAAGTAGCGCAGATAATAGTAATAAGACTCTCATATTCTGCTCCTTAAGGTAACGCAGGGAATGTATTAACCCACTGTTTATTGACCGGTTCGCCGCTTATCGTCAGCTGCTCTATCTGTGCTGCGCGCCCCGCCAGTACAAACCAGCGTTCCTCACGTAATACTTGCTGCAACGGACGCTGATAAAAATCACTACTGTCACCTTGAATAGCAGGAGCTAGCTGTAAATTTTGCGCATTTAAAAAACGATAGCGCCGCATAAAGTCGGCCACGGTTTGATGGGTATCAACATTCGGCAACTGAGTGATATCAATCAACCAGCTTTGCTCGGGTTGATACGCTAGCGCTTGCCATTTGGGCGTACCGGTACAGGTCAAAGTGCTGCTGACATTGATGTCGTAAAAATTGCGGCGGATCCTATCGGCGCTAGTCAGTTGGTACAGCACAAACTTATCCAGCCCTCCACCAAAACCCGTGTTGTTAGTGCTTGTGTTTGTCCATTGCAGTGTGTGCTCGTTGACCTTAGGTGCATCGACAACACTGAGCGTGCACACTGCTGCTTGCTCGGAAGTTAACAGCAAACTGACGCCGTATTTGGCCACAACTTGCGGCTCAAGTAAGGCGGGGTCTTCAGGTGCAGTAACTTGCGGCTGATTAACATAGGACGCATACATATCATCACTATAAAGCAGCTGTTGCTGCGCCGGCGGATAGGCGACATTTTGCGCGTAATCTTGAGTCGGAATAAAACGAATGTTCTTAGTCAGTTCACCACTGTCAACCACAGTATTCACATAGAGTGTCAGCGTCGGCGGCGCTGCGGGAAAGGTAAACTGTGTGATCGATTCATATTGTGTCGATGAGGCCAACGCCAGCATATTTTGCTCTGCCGGGGTTAACCAATCCGGTCCAGTGGGCGGCGGTGAAAGATATTTCACCATAGCGCCTTCGGCACCGTCAAAGCGTCGGTATAACCAAGATTTGTCAGTGCTGCCTCGCGATTTCAGCAAATAACTGAATGGTTTATCTGCGATCGGCGAGAGTTCCAGCTGTATATCTTCATACTGCAAGGCCACCGTTTTGCTGGGATCGGGGGTCAGGTTAAGTTTGACTAATTTCGCGCCGCGATAATGGGCAGTCGCGCGAAACTCAGCAACCTGAGCTAAGAGGTCATTCGGCGCATTCCAACCGATAAGCAAATTCTGCTGCTCAGACTGATGGAAACCATCCTGTTCTGGATAACTGTAACTGCCTACCTTGCTCAATTGCAGCGGCAGTACTGTGCCATCCGCACTGTGTGCTGTGATATCGGTTAAGCTAAACCCGCCTTCGGGTTTAAAACCTGAAAAGTCATACTGATAAGTCAGCTTTAATAAATCATCTTGCTGGTAAAAGTAGCCCGCATCATAGGCAAATACAGCATCTTGGGTTAAGGTCTTATTGACGTTATCCAACACAACGTCAGGTTGTTTTTGATACTCAAATACTGGGAAATCATAAAAACCTAAATACTGCGTCAGATCGCCCAACTGGCGCTCCTGCGGCAACATAATAACGTTGCTGCGCACTGTGCCCTTATAGCCGTAGCGCTCAAACGGCGCTTCTGCCACTAAGGCTAACTGCGCTAACCAACCCCGCTCACGTTCTAACATCAGCTGACCGTATATTTTGGCTTGCTCGCCGTCACTTTCAACTTTAACTAACACATGCGTATCAGTGACTTGCAATACAGTAAGCTTGGCATTGGCGTGGCCTTGATAGGTAGGAAGCGCGACAACCGCCCCCGCTTTGGCGGGTATGGTGCTAAGAAAGGCCGATGAGCTAAAGAGCTTTTTCAGCTCCTGCTCAAGCTCTGCGCCGCGTTCAGCCAGCAGCGCCTGCCATACAGATTTGTTCAATGCACTGAATTCTTTAACGCTGCCATCGTCTAGATTTAACGTAAATTCAAACCCCTGCGAGAAAATAGCGTGCATTTCTGGATTACGATCGGCCCGTTGGCCACTACTGACGCCACTCCCTTGGCCATCGCGCATGTTCATATAATCGACATGCACTTGAAACCGACTGTTTTTGCCTGTTTCGAGGACCTTATAACGCAGCAATTGATGTGACGTGGCGTTAACCGTTTCGGTACGACTACCATTGTCTACCGTGATGTTAGTGGTGCTATACAGCTGATAAGAGCGCTCTTCCCCTTTTTCAGGCGTAAACTCAACATCAGCATCCCCAAAAGAACAGGCCGATAATAAACAGCATGCAACTACGCTAACCAAGTACTTCATGGTTATTCCTTGTATCTCAAACAAATAGTAAGCGCCGCATTATGCCCTTTCATACCCAGTAAATAAAATGCTTTGGCTATTTTGCCTGTCCAGCGCAACAGGAATACCGCTTTTACGGTGATACCCCCCATGCCAGCGCGGACATAATTTATAAGAAGTTCATAGGAAATTCATCATGGCTCGGCTAGCAACATCTTTTAAATCATCCCTAATCACATGTGTAGCATCCATGCCACCAACGGTCACTGTTGCAACAATGCCAATCTTAACTAAGTCCTTTATTCATAAATCTGCCCTAAACAGCTTTTGCCCCAAAATCAATTTCGAAGTTCAAAAATCAAGCAGGACGAATAAACTTTAGCTATACAAACCCTAAGGCAGGACTACTTTCAATCTAGAAGTTATGCCTTTCCAATCTTTCCTTGAAATTATAAAATTTTTGCTTTTGTGTATGATAATTTCCTGAAGTAGTTGGCTTAACTTGTCCTAAGGTTGTTAGATAAGTAATTAATTTTAATTATTTATCTATTTTCATTATTGATATATTATCGGGATAGCATATTTTTGATAGAGTCGATAATGAATAAGCAGTCATTTAAGGAAGAGAATTTACAGGATGTATTTGGCCTTAGAAATAGAACATCTAAGTCTATAGCCAAAAAAAGGCAAGCCATTGATCTTAAAGACGTTTCAGAAATGATATCTTTAGGAACATTTAAGCTTCAAACACTAGATTCGCATCAAATTAGAAAAAAACCTATATATACACCTAATACAAAAGAAGATGATATTGTTTTATCAAAGCTAAATTTTAATATAAGATCAATATATAGGGTAAAACAAAGTGATAGACATACAATTGTTAAGCAGATCATATCTCTACTGAAGGAGTCAACACCGAAATATATATACAAGCTAGATATAAGCGATTTTTACGAGACAATTAATCCAAGCTTGTATTGTGATAAAATATTTAATGATAGCATTATATCAGCAGAGTCTAGTTATATTTTAAACGAGTTTTTATCTGCAGTAGATAATAGTGGCGTCATCGGCTTACCTAGAGGTATTGGATTAAGCTCAACATTGTCTGAATTGGCTATGAGAGATTTTGATAAAAAGATAAGGTCTAATAGTAGAGTATATTTTTATACTCGATTTGTTGATGACATTTTAATAATGGCTACCAGCAGGCTTGAATTAAAATCAGATGTGATTAACTACCTTCCGAAAGGTCTTAATTTGAATTGGAAGAAAACTCGAACTTTGAAAGTATTACGTTGCTATTGCGGCGAATCATGCGGATGTAGTACAACAAAGTGTAAATGTTTTGATAAGTGTGATTGTAGCAAAAAGAAGAAAGTTGAAACTAATTTTAGTTATCTAGGTTATAATTTTTCATTCCCAACACTTTTAAATAAGGATAAAGGGAATGAAGATGTTACGGTTGGTATGTCTCCATCAAAAGTTAGTAAAATTAAAAACAGAATATTTCTAAGCTTTAAGTTTTATGAGGAATTAGGTAATTATAAGCTATTAGAAAATAGAATTAAATTTTTAACTGGGAACCATTTTATTTCTGATAAAATGCATCGAACCGATAGAATGAAGTCTGGCGTTTATTACAACTATATACATTTGACAGATATTTCTGCTTACGAAGATTTGGATAGGTTTTTACGTAAAACCATATTTTCATGGAAGTCAACAAAACATATTTTGACTGCAACAAACCAAGGTAGACTAAATAAGTTCTCATTTGTATCAGGCTTCAAAAATAAGTTTGTAACTGAGTTTAGCGGCCCTCAGGTCAATAAATTAAAAGGATGTTGGAATAATGGATAAGGTTATAATTAAAAAACATGATAAGTATCGATTTCTATTAACTGACACATTGCCATATGAAACACCATTATTTTTTTCAAATTTTGGTTTTTATTTATTTCTAAAGAAAAATATTGATATGGATACTTATTTGAAAGATATCTTTATCGGTAAAGCTAAAGATACTTATCAAGCATATAACTTTAAGATAAAAAAAGGGGAAGATAGGCATAGACTTATAAGTGTTGCACATCCTGCTTCACAGTTTGCTATATGTAATTTGATTCATAATAATGCTGAGTTAGTTACATATTTGTGCTCAAAGTCTAACTTCAGCATTCGAAAGCCTACTAGAGTTGCATCATACTTCTATGAAAATAAAGGATTAGCAGCTTCAAATAAGAAGTGTGAGAAAGTTAGGGATGACGATGTTGAACAGCAACAATCTATTTCTGACGAAAACTATTCTGAAGATAAATATGGTACATCATATTTTTCGTATGATGGTTATACACTTCTTTATAAATTCTTCAACTCTTTAAAATTTCAAGCGGTAGAAAAAAAGTATACAAATTTCTTAAGATTTGATATCGCTAAGTGTTTCAATAGCATTTATACACATAGCATTAGTTGGGCGATTAAAGGGAAGGCTTTTTCAAAGGTTAATGCTGGTTCGTACTCCTTTGATGACCAGTTTGATAAAATAATTAGAAATATGAATGAAGGGGAAACAAATGGTATTATCGTTGGACCTGAGTTTTCAAGAGTATTTGCTGAGATAATTCTTCAAAAAATTGACACTGAAGCTGAAAGCAGACTGCTTGAACTTGATTATAAAAACCGAGTTGATTACGAGATTAAAAGATATGTAGATGACTTTTTTGTTTTTACTCGTAACACGAAAACTGCTGATGATATTTATAATACCTTTGTCGATGTATTGTCTGAATATAAACTTTTCGTTAATGAATCTAAAGATTTTAGAGACATAAGACCTTTTATTACAAACCTAACCATTGCAAAAACAGAGGTCACTGAGGTACTAACTGATTTTTTTAAGTCAATAAAAAGAGATAAATCTGACATTGAAGACATTAAAGGTAAAGTGTCAACACCGTCCATACAAAACATATACAAGCCATACACGAGATCAAACAATCTAATTACTAAATTCAAGTCTATAGTCAAAAAGAATAATGCAAGTTATGACGCATTTAGTGGATTAGTTATGTCTATATTTAGGTCTAGAACTACAAAACTATTAGAAGAAATTGAAAAAGTTTCCGATATGGAAAAATATAGTGTCATCTACAGAAATTACATCATATTTCTTTTGGACTTCCTTAACTTTATTTATGTTATGAGCACAAGGGTAAGAACTAGTCATATTATGTCTCAGATTTTTGTAGTCATAGCAAGCATCAATAGTAAGTTATTAAAATCTGATCAATTAGAGATTGAAAAGAAGCTTAGAGATGAAGTAAAGCTTTTTGTTAAACTTGTCATTGAATGCGATAAACCTAAAATCGAATTCGTAAATACTCTCATTTCTTTGAGAAGTCTGTTTGGAGAAAGTGTTGTTGATGACTCCCTTATTCTAGATTTTTTTAAAACAAGCAAACAAGGAGTCGGTGTAGATTCATTAGATTACTTTGATCTTACTAGTTTGATGTATTTATGTTGTCTAGATGGTAAAAATAATGACATTGTTACCGCTGCATATAGTAGTTTAAAAGATAGAATTTCTGCTTGTGATTCACCTAAAAACTCTTCGGAATTAATACATTTACTTTTGGACTTGGGGACTTTTCCATTGATCGATGAAGTTCAGTATAAATCCTCTTTAAGTGATTACTTATTAAAGGTCTATGGTTCAACTCCGGCAGATGACAAAGTTAATCGTATGTATAATTCAATTAGGAAGCAGCGATTCTTTGTGGATTGGAGAAAAAGCATAAATATTAATAAAATGCTTCAAAGAAAAGAGATGCAAAGAGGCTATGATTCTTAAAGTTTTGGTGTTAATATTTAGAAGTCTTCCCCGTTAGTGGATTCATTCATTATTAAGGGCTGAAATTAACATTAAACCGCAAGTTTTTTGTCGTTAGCTTCTGAGGCTATTAGAGATGCGATCGGTTTATGTGCTAAGGCATATGACTGGAAGTGAAATCTAGCAATCTCCTTACTTCGGTTTGGAGGACGAGATTATGGGAAGCGGCTTGTACCGTTGGAAAGGTTCTACAAAAACTGGACCACGAATAATCTAGTCGCAAACACACCAGCGGGAAGACACCCAATTCTACATAGTAGGGATGTTTGTTTATTAAAAGTATCAATAAACATCATCCATACTCCTCCTTTTCAGGTTGTTTTTACTGTTTCATAAAGCGTAAATAATCAAGTTTTTTTGGTATGCATATTAAATATTTATTTTATCATGAACTAAGATATTAGGTTTTTACCGTAAACTACCGTTTTGAGGTAAGCGTAACGCCAACCACACCTTGCGGTGTGGCTGGTGATCAGTAAGGCAGGAGTTGCTGTAGTTTCTCTTGGGTGTTGGCTTTGGGTAGCTCGGTTAATAAGCGGCATAGGTAATCATACGGCTCCAGTCCGTTGATTTTTGAGGTCTCGACCAGGCTGTACAGTGCCGCACTGGCTTGTGCTCCCGTCTTGGTATTGGCGAACAACCACGCCTTGCGACCAATCACGAACGG